>NZ_JBRKNW010000017.1:0-46076 GCF_053010325.1 Streptococcus sp. P25B114
ATAGCGAAGATTTTGTGGTATACTAGTCATGAGAAGATTTCCTTTTTGATGAGTAGGTGGTACTCTTATCATATCAGGGAATCTTCTTTTTGACTTCTAGAAGTCTCACATCTATTGTAACGCTACAAGAGCAACTCAGCTATTTCTCAAATCAGTTGACAAAAAGGTCATTCCTTGATAGAATGGTTAAGGTCCAGAAGGACACATCTAGCTTTTTCTTGGTTACAGGTCGCCAACCTGTCACTCGGATTAGGCTCAAATACAAAGGAGAACATATCATGGCAATCTCAAAAGAGAAAAAAAATGAAATCATGGCACAATATGCTCGTCATGAAGGCGACACAGGTTCAGTTGAAGTACAAGTAGCTGTACTTACTTGGGAAATCAACCACCTTAACGACCACATCAAACAACACAAAAAAGACCACGCAACTTACCGTGGTTTGATGAAAAAAATCGGTCGCCGTCGTAACTTGTTGGCATACCTACGCCGCACAGACGTAAACCGTTACCGTGAATTGATTCACTCACTCGGACTCCGTCGTTAATCAAGATGTGAGAGCGTTAAGAAAGTCCAGCAAAAATAGGAATTCATCGCAGTGTGCTTTAGCACACAAGTTGAATTATCTTTTTTGCCAGACTTTTAGCTCGAACTCAATTCAGCAAGAGCCTGTTTTTCAGGTTCTTTTTTGTTTTCCCGTTTTCTCTTTTTTCCGAGTTTTTAGGCTGTGTTCGACTGCTCAAGATATAAAAGCGGTAAGAATGTCCAGCAAAAATAGGAATCCATCGTAGTGTGCTTTAACACATTTGCTACTTGTTAATCAAGATATGCTGTACCCTGCTGCTTCCCTTGGTTAAAGTCATAATTTCCTTCCTCATTTCCCCACATTTTCTATTAAATATGATAAAATAAAATTTAAGCGTGGTTTTGTGCAAAGCTGAATCCAGTAATACTATTGGGTTGAACTTTGTAGAAAACACGTAAACTAACAATTAGGAGAACTTTCATGTCAAAACAAGTATTTGAAACGGTTTTTGCTGGCAAAAAATTGGTCGTTGAAACTGGCCAGGTTGCCAAACAAGCCAACGGTGCGGTGGTCGTTCGCTATGGTGACTCCACAGTCTTGACTGCGGCGGTTATGTCCAAAAAAATGGCGACGGGAGACTTCTTCCCCCTCCAAGTCAACTATGAAGAGAAAATGTACGCTGCTGGGAAATTCCCAGGTGGCTGGATGAAACGTGAAGGGCGTCCGTCAACCGATGCGACCTTGACTGCTCGTTTGATTGACCGTCCGATTCGTCCAATGTTTGCGGAAGGCTTCCGCAACGAAGTCCAAGTCATCAACACAGTGCTTTCTTACGATCCAGATGCTTCTGCTCCAATGGCAGCTATGTTTGGTTCTTCATTGGCATTGGCAATCTCAGACATCCCATTCAACGGCCCAATCGCAGGTGTACAGGTCGGTTATGTCAATGGTGAACTCATCATCAACCCTGACAAGGCTCAGATGGAAGAATCATTCCTTGACCTGACAGTGGCTGGGAACAAGGACGCCATCAACATGGTAGAATCTGGTGCCAAAGAATTGTCAGAAGACATCATGTTGGAAGCTCTTTTGAAAGGTCATGCGGCCATTCAAGAACTCCTTGACTTCCAAAACCAAATCGTGGCAGCAGTCGGCAAGGAAAAAGCAGATGTGGAACTTCTTCAAGTGGATCCAGAATTGCAGGCTGAGATTGTTGCAGCATACAATGATGATTTGAAAAAAGCGGTGCAGGTTGAAGAAAAATTGGCCCGTGAAGATGCGACCAATGTGGTGCGTGAAACCGTCATCGCAGCCTACGAAGAAAAATACGCTGAACACGAAGAATTTGACCGCATCATGCGTGACGTTCATGAAATCTTGGAGCTCATGGAGCACGCAGAGGTTCGTCGTTTGATTACAGAGGACAAGGTCCGCCCAGACGGTCGCCGTGTCGATGAAATTCGTCCGCTAGATGCAGAAGTGGACTTCTTGCCAAACGTTCACGGCTCAGGCCTCTTTACCCGTGGTCAAACGCAAGCTCTTTCTGTCTTGACCTTGGCTCCAATGGGTGAAACTCAAATCATCGACGGTTTGGATGATGAGTACAAGAAACGCTTCTTGCACCACTACAACTTCCCACAATATTCAGTTGGTTCAACTGGTCGTTACGGTGCACCAGGTCGTCGTGAGATTGGTCACGGGGCCCTTGGTGAGCGTGCCCTTGAGCAAGTCTTGCCAAGCCTAGATGACTTCCCTTACGCGATCCGCTTGGTAGCAGAAGTCTTGGAGTCAAACGGTTCTTCCTCACAGGCTTCTATCACAGCTGGTACCCTTGCCCTCATGGCAGGTGGTGTGCCAATCAAGGCACCAGTTGCAGGGATTGCCATGGGTCTGATTTCAGACGGTACCAACTACACCGTCTTGACCGATATTCAAGGTCTTGAGGACCACTTTGGCGACATGGACTTCAAGGTGGCTGGTACCCGTGATGGTATCACAGCTCTTCAAATGGACATCAAGATTGACGGTATCACACCGCAAATCTTGGAAGAAGCCTTGGCACAAGCTAAGAAAGCTCGTTTTGAAATCCTCGATGTCATCGAAGCGACGATCCCAGAAGTTCGTCCTGACTTGGCACCAACTGCACCGAAGATTGACACGATTAAGATTGATGTCGATAAGATCAAGATTGTTATCGGTAAGGGTGGCGAAACCATCGATAAGATTATTGCAGAAACTGGCGTGAAAATCGATATCGACGAAGACGGTCTTGTGGCCATCTTCTCACCAGATCGCGATGCGATTGAACGGACCAAAGAAATCATCGCAGGTCTTGTTCGCGAGGCAAAAGTGGACGAAGTCTTCCAAGCAAAAGTCGTTCGTTTGGAGAAATTCGGTGCCTTTGTCAACCTCTTTGACAAGACAGATGCCTTGGTTCACGTTTCTGAAATGGCTTGGACCCGTGTCAATAAACCAGAAGATTTGGTTGAAATTGGTGATATTGTTGATGTCAAAGTTATCAAGATTGATGATAAAGGACGTATTGACGCTTCTATGAAGGCTCTTCTTCCAAAACCAGAAGGCTATGTAGAGCCAGAAAAACGCGAGCGTTCTGACAGACCACGCCGTCATAAAGATCACGACAAAAAAGACTACAAAGAGAAAAAAGACAACAACTTTGGTGAATTCAAATTCCACAAGGTTGAAAAGAAATAAGCTGATTAGACAAGTTCGGTAGCGGGCTTGTCTTCTCGCTAGAAGGAGTGACTATGGGTTGGTGGAAGGACACCATTGAGATTGTAAAAGAAAAAGATCCGGCAGCACGGACCAGCTTGGAAGTTCTTTTGACCTACCCAGGTGTCAAGGCCTTGGCTGCCCACCGTTTGTCCCACTGGATGTGGAATAAAGGCTTTAAACTCTTGGCTCGGATGCACAGCCAATTTTGGCGCTTTTGGACCAATATCGAAATTCATCCAGGTGCCGAGATTGCTTCGGGAGTCTTCATTGACCATGGAGCTGGTTTGGTTATCGGAGAAACCGCCATTATTGAATCAGGTGTCATGCTTTACCACGGCGTAACGCTTGGTGGAACAGGAAAGGATACAGGCAAACGCCACCCGACTGTGCGAAAGGGTGCCCTTGTCTCTGCCCACGCTCAAGTCATTGGTCCCATTGAGATTGGAGAAAATGCTAAAGTGGGTGCAGCTGCCGTTGTCCTAGCTGATGTTCCAGCAGATGTGACAGTCGTCGGTATGCCTGCTAAAATTGTCCGTGTACATGGTCAAAAAGATGAGAAGGTCATTCATGACATGGAAGGTGGCCGTGAACACTACACCACCAAACTGGCAGAGTTAAGAGAGGCTAGTCACCGTTCGTCGCATTTGTAGGAAGAGGATAAAATGAAAGCATTTAAAGGAAGGAATTGGCTCTATCCAGTCAATCTGATTTTGGCCATTGTGTTGGCAGTTTTAAATTATAGCCAGGGGTCCTATGGGCTCGGTCATATCTGGGCTGCCTTGGCAATCTTTTGGGTGATCCGACTGGTGATGCTGTGGATCCAGCGGAAGAAAAAGTAGGAGTACGCATGATTAAAATTTACGATACCATGACCCGCAGTCTGCGTGACTTTGTGCCCTTGGAAGAGGGTAAGGTTAAGATGTATGTTTGCGGTCCGACGGTTTACAACTATATCCATATCGGTAATGCCCGTAGTGTCGTGGTTTTTGACACCATCCGTCGCTATTTTGAATACCGTGGCTATGATGTGACCTACATTTCAAACTTTACGGATGTGGATGACAAGATTATCAAAGCTGCTAATGAAGCTGGTATGACAACCAAGGAACTGTCTGATAAATTTATCGCAGCCTTCAAGGAAGATGTGGCAAAGTTAGGTGTCAAGCGAGCTACCAAAAACCCTCGGGTAATCGACTATATGGATGAAATCATTGCTTTTGTGCAGGTCTTGATTGATAAGGGTTACGCCTATGAAGCTTCTGGAGATGTTTATTTCCGTGTGGAAAAGGCTGAAAACTATGCTCGTTTGGCCAACAAAACCCTGTCTGACTTAGAAGCTGGGGCTTCTGGTCGGGTTGAGGGAGAAGGTCAACTCAAAGAACACCCTTTTGATTTTGCCCTGTGGAAAACTGCCAAGCCAGGTGAAGTATCTTGGGAAAGCCCTTGGGGAGCAGGTCGTCCAGGTTGGCATATCGAGTGTTCGGTTATGGCGACAGAGATTTTGGGAGATACCATTGATATTCACGGTGGTGGAGCGGACTTGGAATTCCCTCACCATACCAATGAAATCGCCCAGTCTGAGTGTAAGACAGGTCAGACTTTTGCGAATTATTGGATGCACAATGCCATGCTCAATATCAACGATGAGAAGATGTCCAAGTCCTTGGGCAATTTCCTGACAGCACATGATATGTTGGAACAAATTGATGGGCAGGTCTTGCGCTTCTTCCTATCTACCCAGCACTACCGCCGTCCACTCAACTACACTGAAAAGGCTATTTCAGATGCGGAAATCAATCTCAAATATCTGAAAAATACCTACACCCAGCCTTTGTCAGCTGTGTCAGATGAGACAGGTTTGCTTAAACATCTGGCAGCCTTTGAAGAGGCAATGGATGATGATTTCAATGCGGCAAATGGGATTACGGCTATCTTTGACTTTGCCAAATGGATCAACTCAGGCAATTACGATGAAGCTGTAAAAGAAGCCTTTGGCAAGATGCTCGCCGTCTTTGGTATTGTCTTTGAAGAAGAAGTCTTGGACAGCGAGATTGAAGCTTTGATAGCAGAACGTCAAGCAGCGCGTGCCAATCGGGACTTTGCGACGGCTGACCGTATTCGGGATCAATTGGCAGCCCAGGGAATCAAGCTCTTGGATACCAAGGATGGTGTGAGGTGGACTCGTGACTAAGTCAGTCGATGTCAATCTCATTAACGGTATCGCACTTGCTTTTGAGGGTGATGCGGTCTATTCCATGTATATCAGACGGCACTTGATTTTCAAGGGGCTGACCAAACCCAACAAACTGCACGGAGAGGCCAACAAATATGTCTCGGCCAAGGCTCAGGCAAGTCTGATCTCTGCCCTCTTAGAAGCTCAGCTATTGACCGAAAAAGAGGAAGAAATCTACAAGCGAGGCCGCAATGCCAATAGCCACACCAAGGCCAAGAATGCAGATGTAGTGACCTACCGGATGTCCACGGGCTTTGAGGCGGTCTTGGGCTATCTGCACATGACAGACCAAATTCAGCGGCTGGAAGAATTAATCGCCTGGAGTATCGCGCAGGTGGAGAGTGACTAGGGACTATTTCATGGAGGCAAGTGTGGATAAGAATAAGTTAAAGCAATATTTTCCGACGGCATCACTTGCTGATTCTCCTCAAAAAAGGGAGGGGATGGCTAGTTTGAGCTTGGGAGAACGATTTTTCTTGAATCTAGAATTAAACAGTCTGACAGATAGAGAGCGCTATTTGTTGGAACTTCTGCAGGAAAATCAGGACAATATTCCTCGCGCTCCGTGGCAAGATTTTTTTGATGGACAAGGTCCGATGCCGACTTCGGTTGGGCAGTTGCAGGTCCTTCAAATAAAGTTATGGTCCAATCCCAGCGAGGAGGTTGTGCAGGCCTGGTTAGAATTCATGGAAACCTTGTTACCGAATTTGGTTAGTCACTATGCCTCAGCATCGGATTATTTTGTATTTATCATGGACCAGCGTCCTTTTATTGACTATCAGGAGATTCTCAGAGATACAATTGGAGTCATGGAATATGACTTTGGCATAAAGATGACTGCTTTTCTGGGGCAAATTTGGCCGGGTCAGGTTCAAGAATGGTGGCCAGATGCCATAAGGGCTGAAATGGATTTATTCCGTAGTTGGATGCAAAAGAATCTTTCTGCTAGCTTTTTAACCTTTAGTCAATTGTTCTTTTTGGATGGGGCTAAGGACAAGGCGATCATGCGCATTTTATCGGATATGATTGCGAAACATGAGATGGAAGATGTAATTCGTGCACTTTGGGACAATGGTGCAGTGTTGACCAAGGCGGCGCAAAGTTTGTTTGTTCATAGGAATACCTTGCTGTACCGATTGGACAAATGGTTCGAATTGACAGGCTTGCAGCTGAGGGAATTGACGGATTTGGCGCTCCTATACTATATAGTGGAGAGCCAGGTATTGGGATGATGACGAGGTCAGAAAGGATCCTGACGCACCTGTGAGGGTACCTGAGATGTTGGATGCGCCGCCCAACCGCTATCATTGTATGTTGAATTGAGCCTTCTGGAGAAATCCGAGGGCTTTTTGTGTATAAGTCGATTGGGGATAAATGGCAAGAGTAAATAGAGTCATTTTAATAAATCAAAGAAAAATTTGCCCACCAACTTTACCAAACTTAACCGAATTTAACCGAATAAAAAATCAAAAAAGCCCGAAAAATCGAGCTTTTGACTTGTATAAATTCGGATAAAATCCTATAATAAAGGCGGTAGACGGATTTGAACCGACGATCAAGCTTTTGCAGAGCCGTGCCTTACCACTTGGCTATACCGCCATAACAAAGAATATTGTACCTTAAAAAGCGAAAAGGGTCAAGTGGTAAAATCAATATTTAGATATTATTGAAAAAGGAAATTGGCGTTTGAAAGTATGTCGTATGTAGAGAGTCCGAGAGTTTAACAAAAGATTTCGATCTTTAGTCGGTGCATATTTTATTTTGGGGGTTAGAATGAAAAAACATTTTTTACTAGGTCTGGTGTGCTTGATGACTTTATCGGCTTGTACTCAATCCAACATTCCGGTTGAAACAGAGAACTCTTCTTCGACAAGTCAGGAAAGTTCGACCAGTTCAAGTGAGCTAAAGATAGACGATAAAGAGTTGTATCAGGCAGTCTTTGCTGACTATCAGAAAATTGTGGAATTTGCAGCTACAGCTGATCCAAGTAATGTAGATGGTGTGCTAACGGTATTGAATGAACTTCAGTTTCCGATGAATTCTTGGGTGGTGGAAAGTGCAATAAATTCTTCGGACTCCATTAGATATGCCTTTTATGATTTCAATAACGATGGTCAAAATGAATTATTTTTCGGGTCAGAAAATCCAGATGGCTCTATGTTTGTGACGGGTTTTTATGGGATATTTGCTGACCAGGTATCATTGTTAGCCGAAGGTTTTGTGGCTGGAGTTGGTGGTGCAAGAAGTGCCATGGTTCTCTTCCAAGGTGGGGAATATGTGAGTTACGGATGGTACTCTGGAACAGGCGAGGCTGTCGGTACACTGAATCGGATTGATGAAATGGGTCAATTGATAGAAGGCACTCCGATCGATTTTCATATGAGAGATGAATTGGTTTCCGTTTTTGGAAAGACAGAGTCAGACATTTTGAATCCCAATCAATTTGATTGGGAAGAATTTGAGATTGATAGAATAGAATCAGAAACAGAAACGAGTAGTTCCGACCAAACTGATGGAGTCCAGTCCATGAATTTGGAACAAATCCAAGCTGGAAATTTTGCTAGTTTAGAAGGAGAATGGGTCAATGCGCGTGGAGATAAGATGGAGATTGATAGCCAGGGGAATGTCTCTTATAATGATGATCAATTTGTTGGCTTTATTGATTTAAAATATCATAAAGTTGAAGGGGCTATCCTAATTGTAAGTATTACCGATCCGAATGGTCGGGCCTCTGCTAGTGTACCGACCTTATTGATTCCAAAAGGAGTGCAGAATACCTATGGATTTTTAGAAGGGCATAGCGATCAGACGGACACCAGCAAGGATAGGATGTTCAGTACGCAAAGTGTTACGACGACTGAAGACTTTAGTAAAGGTGTCTTTTATCGAGTAGACGATTAGGAGAGACGGAATGAAAAAGAATAGACTCATTTTGGGATTGCTTTTGGGGGCTAGTGTTGGCTTATTGGTGGCATGTGGTCATCAGAAACAGGAGGCGACCTCAACCTCTTCGTCGACTTCATCTTCTCGTTCTAGCTCGACAAGCACGAGTTTCAGTACATCAACTACAAGTTCCACGACCAGTAGTTCAAGTAGCCAGGCTGGTCCCTGGGATGCTGATAAGACAGAGGCGTTAAGGAATTTCGTGATTGAACAATGGGGACCATCCTTCTCGCCACCTCAGTACTATTTATCCTATCATCCAAGAAATGAGGGAAGCTTTTTTGGGGTGAGCTTGCCGTCAGGGGTTCTAAGTGGTCCTGGTCAGCAAATGACACCCGATTTTCAAGGGGAGGCTCCGGAATTGGTTTGGAGCGAGAACGGTCAAGTTGGAGCGGGGCAGACAGCCGTGGTCGGAATCTATTCAGATATTGAAGCATCAAAATCCCAATTAGCCCACCTCTATCTCTTTACTATCAAGGATGGTCAGGTGATTGCTTGGATTACCGAGCAAAATCAGGGCAATCCAGAAAAACGTTTGTATTTCCGACCAACTAAAAACCGGGAATTACAAGCTTTCTTTGAAAACTTGGTTCTCGGTGGTTCAGCAGTGGCAACTGAAACTAGCTCAGCAACTGTTCCTAATACGTCTGTAGACACCAAGAATTTGACCGTCGAGCAGGCAGCTAATTGGGCCAAGGCACATCGCGCATCAGAATATGGAAGTCCGTATAACAAATCGGATTTCATCTCACAAGTAATTACTAACAATCAATCATCGGATGGTTTGGCCTACATTGAAGTTCGAGAAGACCATAATAGTGCAAATATGCAGGCAGCTGGAGCGGATAGGAGTGTTTCCTCTGGAGCAACCTTCTACCGTGTCAATGCTAATGGTCAATTAGAGAAAATGGATGTTGTGGCAGGGTCCTATTCTGTTGTTGCAGAAACATACTTTGAATAGAAAAAGTACCGATTTTTGACGAATTTATCTACTATTTTACTTGAAAATAGGCAGGTATTCTGATATACTAATAGAGTTGCTGTGCAACAAATACTCATCTCGGACCAATTGTGGTCTTGTTGCCAAAAGGTTGGGCTGCAAGTCGAAGTTCGGGAGAGGAGAAAAAACAAAAAGGAGAAATACTCATGGCAGTAATTTCAATGAAACAACTTCTTGAGGCTGGTGTACACTTCGGTCACCAAACTCGTCGCTGGAATCCTAAGATGGCTAAGTACATCTTCACAGAGCGTAACGGTATCCACGTTATCGACTTGCAACAAACTGTAAAATTGGCTGACCAAGCTTACGAATTCATCCGTGACGCTGCAGCAAACGACGCAGTTATCTTGTTCGTAGGTACTAAAAAACAAGCTGCTGAAGCTGTTAAAGACGAAGCTATCCGTGCTGGTCAATACTTCATCAACCACCGTTGGTTGGGTGGAACTCTTACAAACTGGGGTACAATCCAAAAACGTATCGCTCGTTTGAAAGAAATCAACCGCATGGAAGAAGATGGAACTTTCGAAGTACTTCCTAAGAAAGAAGTAGCATTGTTGAACAAACAACGTGCTCGTCTTGAAAAATTCTTGGGCGGTATCGCTGACATGCCACGCATTCCAGATGTAATGTTCGTAGTTGACCCACACAAAGAGCAAATCGCTGTTAAAGAAGCTAAAAAATTGGGTATCCCAGTTGTAGCGATGGTTGACACAAACACAGATCCAGATGATATCGATGTAATCATCCCAGCTAACGATGACGCTATCCGTGCTGTTAAATTGATCACAGCTAAAATGGCTGACGCAATCATCGAAGGTAACCAAGGTGAAGACAGCGTGGCAGCAGTTGAAGCTGAATTGGCAGCTGAACCAGCATCTACAGAATCAATCGAAGAATTGGTTGAAGTAGTAGAAGGTAAATAATCTAAGTAACGAGGACGTTAAGAAAAGCCTTAGATTTATCTAAATTCTAGCTTTTTAGTCCGAGTACATTCTACATCATTTATCAAACACAAAAAACAATCCTAGAGGGGCAGGGCTGAGCCCGCTCCCTCTATTTTTATAAAAAACAAACAAGGAGAATAGACATGGCAGAAATTACAGCAGCTCTCGTTAAAGAATTGCGTGAAAAATCAGGTGCTGGCGTTATGGACGCGAAAAAAGCATTGGTTGAAACTGAAGGTGATATCGAAAAAGCGATTGAATTGCTTCGCGAAAAAGGTATGGCTAAGGCAGCTAAGAAAGCTGACCGTGTAGCAGCTGAAGGTTTGACTGGTGTTTACGTTGATGGTAACGTAGCAGCAGTTGTTGAAGTGAACGCTGAAACAGACTTCGTTGCGAAAAACGCTCAATTCGTTGAATTGGTAAACACTACTGCTAAAGTAATTGCAGAAGGTAAACCAGCTGACAACGAAGCAGCTCTTAAATTGACAATGCCTTCAGGTGAAACGCTTGAAGAAGCATACGTGAACGCAACTGCAACAATCGGTGAGAAAATCTCATTCCGTCGCTTTGCTTTGGTTGAAAAAACAGATGCTCAAGCATTTGGTGCATACCAACACAACGGCGGCCGTATCGGTGTTATCTCAGTTGTTGAAGGTGGCGACGAAACTCTTGCAAAACAAATCTCAATGCACATCGCTGCAATGAAACCAACTGTTCTTTCTTACACTGAATTGGATGAGCAATTTGTTAAAGATGAGTTGGCACAAATCAACCACAAAATCGAACAAGATAACGAAAGCCGTGCAATGGTTGACAAACCAGCATTGCCACTCTTGCAATATGGTTCAAAAGCTCAATTGACTGACGAAGTGATTGCAGCAGCTGAAGAAGCTATCAAAGCAGAATTGGCAGCAGAAGGCAAACCAGAAAAAATCTGGGACAAAATCATCCCAGGTAAAATGGACCGCTTCATGCTTGACAACACTCAAGTTGACCAAGCTTACACACTTCTTGCACAAGTTTACATCATGGACGACAGCAAAACAGTTGAAGCTTACTTGAACTCAGTAAACGCTTCTGTTGTAGAATTTGCTCGTTTCGAAGTGGGTGAAGGTATCGAGAAAGCTTCAAATGACTTTGAAGCAGAAGTTGCAGCGACAATGGCAGCAGCTCTTGGTAAATAAGAATAAAGATTACAAAGCAGGTTAGTTGAACTAGCCTGCTTTTCTTATCCTTTGCATCTCTGGTCCATGCTTCTCCATTCTTGATAAGAGAAATGTGGCTCTTAATGGAAATTTATCACAGTCTGGGGACTGGGAGGTTGGAAGAAATATGGTAATCCTGTTGGCTACAACAAGTCGATAATTGAATTCAGTTATTGGCTTGTTTGCAAGTCAATAGGCAGATAATCTTCGCGGAAGCTTTTCACCCGTCAAGATAAGTTGATAATCTATAATATGATTTTTGGAGGTTTTCCATGTCTGGAAGTCTCTTAGAAGAAAAGAACACCACAATTGGCACGTCAATTGTGGTGTGTTTTTATCATGAAATATGTGTGTGATTATACCAAACCTTGGGCAATCATCGTATCAGCGATTTGCTCAAAGGCTGCGATGTTAGCACCTGCAAGATAGTCTGTACCAAGGTCGTATTTCTCAGCAGTTTCTTTGGCAGTCTTGAAGATGTTGGCCATGATGTCTTTGAGGCGACCGTCAACTTCTTCGCGTGTCCATGACAAGCGGAGGCTGTTTTGGCTCATTTCAAGGGCAGATACGGCTACACCACCAGCGTTGGCAGCTTTAGCAAGACCGTAAAGCACACCGTTTTCTTTGTAAACTTTGATTGCGTCAAGGTCAGATGGCATGTTAGCACCTTCAGCAACACAGTAAACACCATTTTTCACCAAGGCAGCAGCTTGCTCGCCGTTGATTTCGTTTTGAGTCGCACATGGAAGGGCAATGTCAGCCTTGCCATCGTAGTTCCATACAGAACCTTCGAAGTACTTAGCAGTTGCTTTTTCTGCAGCGTATTCTGTCAAACGAGCACGGCGTTTTTCTTTGATGTCCACCAAGAGGTCGAAGTCGATTCCAGTTTCGTCAATGATGTAACCATTTGAGTCTGAAACAGAAATAACTTTTGCACCAAGTTCAGTCGCTTTTTGAACAGCATATTGGGCAACGTTACCAGAACCTGAGATAAGGACAGTTTGGTCTTTGAAGGATTTACCGTTTGCTGCCAACATGTTATCAGTGAAGTAAACCAAGCCGTAACCAGTTGCTTCTGGACGGATGAGAGACCCACCGAAGCCGAGCGGCTTACCAGTCAAGACACCAGCATCAAATTGGCGAAGGCGTTTGTACTGACCGTACATGTAGCCGATCTCACGGCCACCAACACCGATATCACCAGCTGGAACGTCAAGGGATGGTCCGATGTGTTTTTGCAATTCAGTCATGAAGCTTTGGCAGAAACGCATGATTTCAGCGTCTGTTTTTCCTTTCGGATCGAAGTCAGATCCACCTTTACCACCACCGATTGGCAGTCCAGTCAAGACGTTTTTGAAGATTTGCTCGAAACCGAGGAACTTCAAGATGGATTGGTTTACAGTTGGGTGGAAGCGAAGACCGCCCTTGTAAGGACCTACAGCTGAGTTGAACTGAACACGGTAGCCACGGTTAACTTGGACATTTCCATCTTTGTCAGTCCAAGGAACACGGAAGCTGATTACACGTTCTGGCTCAACGATACGAGCCAGGATGTTTTCTTCGATGTATTCTGGATGTGCTTCAAAAACAGGCTCAAGTGTTGAGAAGAGTTCTTCAACCGCTTGGAGGAATTCTGTTTCGTGAGGGTTGCGGGCTTTGACTGCTTCAAAAGAAGCTTGAATATAAGCTTTTGCATTTGTCATAGGAGTCACCTGATTTCTTTATTTATTATTAAATTGTCTGACAATTTAATTTATCTGAAAATTATTATAGCACTATGATTTTTAAATGTAAAGAAGAAAATGCAAAAATTTTTAAAAATTTTCAAAATTCCCTGATAAAAGCCGAACAATGGCAGTAAATAGGGAAAATCCGTATGTTTTCTATGGTATAATCAAGCTAGAAAACGCAAAAAGGAGTTATAGAATGGTTTCAACAGCGACGACATTGGGTGGATTTTCTTTTGACAATTGTTTGATGAATGCGGCAGGTGTCTGGTGCATGAACAAGGAAGAGTTGGATGGTGTGAAAAACTCAGCAGCAGGAACCTTTGTCACCAAGACCGCTACACTGGAATACCGGGAGGGGAATCCAGAGCCGCGCTACAAAAATGTACCGCTGGGGTCTATTAATTCCATGGGCTTGCCCAATCAAGGCCTAGATTATTATTTAGATTATCTTTTGGAGTTACAGGAAGAAGAACCAGAACGTACCTTTGTTCTTTCATTAGTAGGCATGTCGCCAGATGAGATCCACACCATTCTCAAAAAAGTGCAGGATAGTGCCTTTCAAGGGTTAGTTGAGCTCAATCTTTCTTGTCCGAATGTTCCGGGGAAACCGCAGATTGCCTATGATTTTGAAACGACAGAAACCATCTTGCGGGAAGTCTTTGCCTATTTCACCAAACCGCTGGGCATCAAGTTGCCACCTTATTTTGATATTGTACATTTTGACCAGGCTTCTGCGATTTTCAATCAATTTCCGCTCAAGTTTGTCAACTGTGTGAATTCGATTGGCAACGGTCTTTATATAGAAGATGAGAGCGTGATTATCAAGCCTAAAAATGGATTTGGTGGTATCGGTGGCGAATACATCAAGCCGACTGCTTTGGCAAACGTCCATGCCTTTTACCAACGCCTTAAGCCAGAAATTCAAATCGTAGGAACGGGTGGTGTCTTGACAGGACGCGATGCCTTTGAACACATTCTCTGCGGTGCCAGCATGGTTCAAATCGGGACAACTCTGCAAAAAGAAGGGCTAGCAGCCTTTGACCGCATTACCCAAGAACTCCGAGACATTATGGCTGAAAAAGGCTATGAAACCATTGAAGATTTCCGTGGGAAATTGCACCATTTGGATGACCTTACGTAAAAAAGAAACAGTAAAAGAGTTTGGGGCTTCCAAACTCTTTTACTTACGGTTAAAATAATTAAACAAATCACCGATGGTTTTTTGGTGCATATTCACTAGCTCCTGGCCATCAAGGGTGACACTTTCAATCACGAAGAAATCCTGTAGTTGCGGAACTTCCCGAGATTGGAGCATCAGAAATTCTTCTGGACTTTCATACTGCTTTTCTGATGGATGGGCAATTTGTGATTGATAATACCGAATGTGTAACATAATAGACCTCCGTTCGTGACTGCTTGGGACTCAAGCACCTCCAGTCGAGTTTTATCTATCTCTTGTCATATCACTAATTAGTTATTGTTCAACACTTTTAACCGATGAAAAATCCTAATAGCATAACGGCGATAACTAGTAGTGGAGACGGGATGCGTTTGGATAGGAGGAGTAGGGTTGCCAGAATACAGATGAAGCACTCCCCTCCTGATGATAGGCCCTGCAACTGATTCAAAGCTGTCCAGCTGATGATGGCAGCGACCGACCAGGAGATGCCCTTTAAGAATGAGGAAACATAATGTAACTGACGATAAACCTGCCAAAGGGGGGTTGCGAAATAGACTAGCAGGATTCCAGGAAGGAAAATGAGTCCTCCACCCAATAGGCCAGCTAGGAATTTTACCACTATTCCTCCTGTCACAGAGCGGGCAGCGACAAAGGAAGCAAAGCTGAAGAGTGGCCCAGGAACTGCCTGATCCAAGCTATAGCCCGCTAGAAAATCGGCCTGGCTGAGAAAGCCTTCTTGTTTGACCAGGTCTTGAATCATTAGCGGAATCATGATTTGTCCACCGCCAATGATGGAATAGCCATAGCGATAAATAGATGCAAACAAGCGACTATCGCCACCAAAATAGTTTGCCATTGCAGAAAATAGAATAGCTAGGATGATAATGGTGGCTGGCAATTGCCATCTGACTTTGCTGGTTTTGGGGATATTTTGCAATTCTTGTCCGGCTTGCCCCCAGACGGGCACCAAGCCTGCTAGACCTCCTGCAAGTAGAAGCAAGAGAATAGACCAGCTAGAAAGTGGAATAAGAACAAAACTCAGAAGATAGAAAGAGATATATAGGATGAGGTCTTTTTTGGAGGTGACGACCTTCCTGGTCAGTTGAATGGCTGCGTAGAGAATGAAGGAGACCGCTACGGCAGGTAAGAAAATCAGTAGCTTGTTCCAAGCCTGGTTTTGAGCTACCCATTCCAGACCGATTCCTAAGCTGGTCATGATGATTAAGGCAGGAAGAATCCAGATGAGAAAGCTAGCCAAGGCAATCCATGGCCCGCCTAGCCGATAGCCGATAGCAGTAATTGTTTGTGTGCTGGAAGGTCCAGGCAAGAGCGAAAAAATTCCGATGAGTTCCGTCATCTCCTCCTGGCTGATATACTTCTTTTTGTCAATCAATTCCCTGCTAAAGACACCGTAGTGAGCTTCGGGCCCGCCGTAGGAGGCTAGTGAACAGAGAAAGACATCTTTTAAAAATTGTTTGTTTTGTATGTGTTGCGGCATAGTGTTCTCCAAATCTATTCTTATTTCAGTCTATCATAAATTGACAGATTAGCCAGGGAATCTAGGAGAAATATGTGTAAAGTTCTTGTAAAAGTCTATAGGTATTGTCTGGATTTTTGAGGTAAAAAGGCGTATAATGAAAGGGATTATAGGAAAGAGAGAGGTCGACTTCTATGTCTAGAACATCATTACAGGAACGTCGGAAACTTGCTAGAAAGGCACGAAACAAGCGCCAATTTATGTTTATCTGTCTTTTGGCTGCGGTCATCCTGTCCATTATTCTCGTGCATGACCATGTTTTGCCCTTGTTTGGTAAGGCGGATAGGACCAGCCAGCAATCATCTGGGATAGGTTCTTGGTTTTCAGGCAAGCAGGATGAGGTGCAGACCGCCCGTATCATGGCTCATGGGGACTTGCTTTACCATGATATCCTCTATTGGAGTGCTCTCCAGGCGGATGGGACCTATGATTTTTCTGAGAATTTTACCTATGTGAAACCCTGGATTGAGCAGGCTGATTTGGCTATTGCGGACTTTGAGGGGACTATTTCTCCTGATTTTCCTTTGGCTGGCTATCCTTTGTTTAATGCGCCGGCCCAGGTGGCAAAGGATATTCGTGATGCAGGCTATGATGTGGTGGATTTGGCCCATAATCATATTCTGGATTCGCAGTTGTCGGGCCTCATTTCCACAGTGGAGACCTTTAAGGATGTCAATGTAGATGCAGTTGGTGTCTATGCGGAGGGCAATCGGGCGACAGCTCCCATTTATATTCGTGATGTCAATGGTATCAAGGTAGCAATTCTTGCCTATGCCTATGGATTCAATGGGATGGAGGCATCATTGACCCAGGAAGAATACAATGCCTATCTGTCGGATTTTGACCGCAAGAAGATGAAGGCTGAGATTGAACTGGCTGAGAAAGAGGCGGACATTACTATCGTCATGCCTCAGACGGGAGTCGAATACCAGCTGGAGCCGACGGAGGAGCAGGTTAGTCTCTATCATGACATGATTAACTGGGGAGCAGACCTGGTGTTTGGCGGGCATCCCCATGTAGCGGAGCCTTCTGAGACGGTTGAAAAAGACGGTGAGAAGAAGTTAATCATCTACTCTATGGGGAATTTTATTTCTAACCAGCGGATTGAGACCATGGCGGGTGTTGCCAATGCCCAGTGGACCGAGCGTGGGGTGCTGATGGACGTGACGATAGAGAAGAAGGACGGCGTGACCCGCATCAAAACAGCCCAGGCCCATCCGACCTGGGTCAGCAAGGAACCTAAGGGACGTTTTTCACCGGAAGGCTACGAGCTCTATACCTATCAAACCCTGATTTTGGAAGATTTTGTCCAAGGTGGCAAGCATTATGGTCAATTGGATGCAGTAACCCAGGAGCGGGTAGATACAGCCTATGCTGAGATGAATGAATTTATGGCTTTGGATTGGGTAACTGAGGAGAAGGAATAGTAGAGTCTATCTAAATTCTGAATGAAGAACATCTGCAGTTGACCAAGTAAGGTTCAGCAAAACGATGCCAGACAGTTATAAGATAAATAGATATAGTCTAAAATTCCTGTAGATAAGAAGGAGTTAGACATGAGTAGGGACTATCATGATATACAAAGTATGAGGGTTTGGATTGGAGGATATTTCGGACCGACTAATTCTGTTGATATGGATTTTGAAGATGAAGAAGTTATTTATACTCATATATCAGTTTAGATATGATTTAGAAAATTGTAAACTGCTTGAGTGGGATGAAGAATACGTAAATCCATACGTTCTAGATGGCACTCAATGGTATGTAGATATTCTATTTAAAAGAAATGCGCCGTTGAGAATTGAAGGTTCGAATGTTTATCCAAAAACATTTGACCAGCTTTGCAGTGCTATTTCAGAAATTATACAGGCTGATTTTATCTAGTCGACTAGTTGGAATGAGTTATAAAATAAAAACAGCCACTCTAGTGAGTGACTAAAATAAATCTGAGTGCGTGCCAGTATCAATCAAGGTCAAGGTTAGAATATCATTCTCTATTAAATAGATTAGGAGCCAATCTGGTATAATATGGCACTCATAATATCCGGAAAAATTTCCTGTCAGCATATGATTTTGATGTTTGTCTTCAAGTGGGATACCTTGGCTTAGTTTCGTAATAATTTCTTCCAACAAACCCAGATCGTATCCACGTTTCTTCATTAACTTGTAGCTTTTTTGAATTTGTTCGTGAACTTTATTTGATATATTATTCTTCATCCAATGCCTTAAATAAATCTTGGACAGTTGCATAACTTGGTACAGTTGGATCACGTGAAATCTTTCGTGCTTCTTCCATTGCCTCCCAGGTTTCTTGATTGTATTTTGGTAGCTCTACGGAAAATGGTAAACCGCCACGCAATACACATTGGCGTAAGAAGATATTCACTGCACTGGACATATCTAAGCCCAGTCTTGCAAACAAGGCATTAGCGTCTTCTTTAACGATTGTTTCAATTCTGATTTGAGTTGGACTTGTGGCCATTTGATACACCTCTTTCTTATCATGTCTTACTACAAATGCATTACTTTGTAAACTTATTAAGCAACCCAAGAGAGTTTTCTGTATTATAATTGTATAGCGCAGATTAAGAACTGATATAATGAGGTAAGAATTGTGGGCCTTTGATTTGAAATTCCATTGAAAGTGAAAGGATTGATGTATGATAAAACTAATAGCAACAGATATGGATGGAACCTTCTTAGATGGGAATGGTCAGATTGACCGAGCGCGCTTTTCAGCAATCTTGGACCAGCTAGATGCGCGTGACATCCCCTTTGTCATCGCTAGCGGCAATGGTATGGACCGGCTCTTGAAATTGTGTCAGGGCTTTGAGGACCGCTTGATTTTTGTATCGGACAACGGGGCCCGTGTGGTTGAAAAAGGGGAAACCAGGGTGCGGCATATGTTGGACCGGGACCTGGTGGCAGCTATTCTGGACTACTTTAGAGGTAGTTGGGGAGAGGTGTGCTTGATGCTGGCCAATGATCAGACCATTTTTATGCAGGAGGGGGCCAATCAGCCCTTCGCAGGTTCTGATTTGCCGATTGCTCCAGAGCAAATGCAGGCTTTCTTGGATAAGGTGACCTTCCTAGCGGATTTGAGCCAGTTGCCAGCTGAACAGCCTATCTACAAGGCTGGCATTTGGGTGGAGGAAGGTAAGGTCGAGGTTCTGACCTCAGCCTTTAATCGGGCATTTGAGGGTAGGTTGACGGCTGTGACCAGCGGTTATGGCTCTATTGACATCCTGCCAGTTGGTATTCACAAGGCTTGGGGCATCGAGCAGGTCATCCAACCGTTGGGCATTACAATGGCTCAGGTTATGGCTTTCGGCGATTCTGACAATGACCTTGAAATGCTGGCGCAGGCAGGTTATTCCTACGCTATGGAAAATGCGACGGATAGGGTCAAGGCCGTTGCCAAATACCGCGCTCCCAGCCATTTGGACAGTGGCGTCTTGCAGGTTATCGAAGAATTTTTACAAACACACTAAAAAGCCAGTCAAATGAGTGGCTTTTCTTCATTCTCGCGGTAGCATTTTCAAGAAAAAATCGGTCATATATTGAGGAGATTCTTGCTTTCCATTTTTTATCCAAACCTGCATGATACCGAAGAAGGCATGCGAAAAATAGATGCTGCTGTATTCTTTTTCAAGTGGTGATAAATCTTCTTTTCCCAAACGCTCGGACAAATCATTTGCGATAAGTAATCGGACTTTATTTATTAGAAAACTCTGTATTTCTTGAGTACCATTATGGGTCAATAAGGATGAGAGTAATATTTCTCGGTAGAGCAGTTCAAAAATTTCTAAGAAAGAGGACTGTCGATTTCCATCATAGCGATCAAATATGGCCTCTAATTTGTGAAAAAGTCCCTGTTGATAGGAGTCAATCAATTCATATTTATCCTTATAATGGGTATAAAAACTAGAGCGACTAATTCCTGCTGTTTGAGCGAGGTGGGTGGTTGTAATTTCGTTAAACCCTTGAGTTTCTAGGCAAGTCACCATTGCTTCTAAAATGGCTTGACGTGTCCGTTCTTTCCGATTATCTGTTCCCATTTTGCTCCTTTTGAACATTTTTAGACACATTGTCTAAAAACGATTCTTTCTACTTGATTTTGAAAATGATACTTGTATAATGTATTTTATCAGTTTTTGGACAGGATGTCTAAAGGAGTTGCTTATGTCAGAAAAAGTAAAGAATTTTTTCACTCGACCAATGACCTTGATTACCATTATTGGTATAGCTTGTGTCCCGGCCTTATACAATATTAGTTTCCTAACCTCTATGTGGGATCCTTATGGACGATTGGATCAGCTACCTGTAGCAGTTGTAAACCAAGATCAGTCTGCAACCTTTCAAGATAAAACTTTAACCATTGGTGATGATATGGTGGATAATATGAAAGAAAGCAAGAGTCTGGATTTCCACTTTGTATCAGAAAAAGATGCAGAAAAAGGTTTGGAAGAAGGGGACTATTATATGGTCATTACTCTACCAGAAGATTTGTCAGAAAAAGCTTCTAGTCTCTTAACGGATCAGCCTGAACCACTAACAATTTCTTACCAAACCTCTAAAGGTCACAGCTTTGTCGCTTCTAAGATGGGCGAATCAGCCATGGAAAAATTGAAAGCGTCTGTTTCAGAGACGATTACTGAAACATACACCTCGGCTGTTTTTGACAGCATGGGAGAGATTCAAAACGGCATGGTTGAGGCAGCAGATGGAAGCCAACAATTGACAGATGGAGCTAGTCAATTAGAAACCGGAAGTCAGACTCTATCATCAGGCTTATCTACCTTATCTTCATCAGGTCAATCACTGGTGACAGGAGCAAACCAATTGGCTACTGGGGTTGTGTCTTATACAGATGGAGTCAATCAGGCTGCTTCAGGAAGTCAAACACTTTCCAGTGGCTTAACCACCTATACAAATGGGGTAGCTAGTCTTGCTTCAGGTGCGGAGCAATTAAATGCCAATTCCTCTCAGCTCATCGCTGGGGTGGGACAATTGCAATCAGGAGCCAGTCAGGTTGAACAACTGGTAACAGGGGCCAATCAATTGCAGACAGGCTTGGAGCAACTCGCTAGTTCAACTAGTTTGTCTGCTGAACAGTCTAGTCAGATACAAGCACTCTTGACAGGGCTTCCACAGTTGCAGGCGGCCATCAATCAATTAAATGATAGCCTATCAAGTATCGGAGGACTTACAGTAGATACAAGCAGTTTATCCAATCTCTTGACAGAGATGGGGAGCCAAACTCAAGGATTGTTGACAGCAGCGCAAGCGGATAAAACAGCCAGCATTGAAGCCTTGCAAGCAACGGCTACCTATCAAAACTTGACAGCTGATCAGCAAGCTGAATTGGTTGGTGCCCTTCAAAATTCACCTTCGACAACAGTGACATTAGCCCAAACGATTCTGGGTCAATTGTCGCAACTCAGTCAAGCCCTATCAAGCTTGCAAAGTCTTTCTGGCATGGCAACACAAATGAGCCAGCTTCAATCAGCTGTCGGTCAGATCAACACGGCTGCCAATCAAGCATTGCCAGGGGCTACAACAGCCATTGAAAACCTATCAAGTGGCTTGAGTCAGGTCAACACCGCCTTGAACCAACAAGTTCTACCAGGAACTCAGGCGCTAACAGGTGGAGTAAGTCAACTTCAAACGCAACTGTCAAGTGGAGCTAGTCAGCTTATGTCAGGGGTGACAGCCTATACCGCAGGTGTTGCCCAATTAGCAGAGGGCGGAGCTCAGTTGGTTGCGAATAATAGTAGCATCCAATCAGGAGGTAGCCAGTTAACATCAGGATTGGCAACCTTGGCATCCAACTCCAGTCAACTTGTCAGCGGTTCAGGACAACTGGCTTCTGGTAGTCAGCAATTGATTGCTGGTGCAGATCAATTAGCTAGTGGCGGTCAAACCTTGACAAGCGGTATTTCCAGTCTTCGTACAGGTAGTGAAACCCTAACGAATTCACTCAGCTCAGCCAGTCAACAACTATCAGTCGTCTCTGTAGAAGACAAAAATGCACAAGCAGTTTCTCAACCAGTCACCTTGGAACACAGTGACCAAGATGATGTGAAGACCAACGGAGTCGGCATGGCTCCTTACATGGTGTCTGTTGCCCTAATGGTTGCAGCCTTATCAGCGAATGTAATTTTTGTCAAACACATTGATAATCGTTCCTACAAAAATCGTTGGGATTGGGCTAAAGGGAAACTCTTATTGAATGGTGCAATTGCCAGCCTAGCGGCACTGATTTTATATGGAGTTCTTCTGTTAATTGGGATTGATCCGGCTCATCCAATGGCAACCTTGGGATTAATCCTTTTGACCTCATGGACCTTTATGGCACTCGTTACAGCCTTGGTGGGCTGGAATAACCGGTTCGGTTCCTTTGCAAGTTTAATTATCTTGTTATTGCAACTGGGTTCAAGCGCCGGTACCTATCCAATCGAACTTAGCCCACGCTTCTTCCAAGTCATTCAGCCTTATCTTCCAATGACCTATTCTGTTTCAGGTCTTCGTCAAACCATTTCTATGGTTGGAAATAGTAGTCATCAAGTTTGGATGCTGAGCCTCTTCTTAATAGGCTTCATGGGATTCGGTCTCTTGATTTATAATCAAAAAAATGAATAATAATAAAACCAACTGCTCTATGTGAACAGTTGGTTTTTCAGTTAATTTTGGTTGGTAATTGCACTTTTATCGGGGTCGTTATGTGCGATTCGACTAGCAGCAGCGGCTGCAATTGCACAAACGATATCATCAAGAAATGTATGACAATGCTGGCCGTCTTTGCTATTGAGCTCAGAGATGATGCCGGGCTTGGACTTGTCCAGAAAGCCATAGTTGGTAAAACCGATAGTCCCGTAGAGATTGACGATGGAGAGACCGAGGATTTCATCAATTCCGTAGAGTCCTTCGTCATTCATGAGGACGGATTGAAGGGGTTGGGATACCAAGCCCTGTTCAGCCAATTTGTCTATTTCAATCCCCGTCACGATAGCATTTTGTACCTCGCGTTTTTCTAGGACGGCCTGAACATTTTCTAAACACTCCGCAAATTCCAGGTCAGGAATGTATTTGTTTTGCAGGTGCATGACCAATTCGGCAATGCGCTCGAGTGGTACGCCACGTTCGTCTAGTAGGGTTAGTGCTTGTGTTTTCATCTTATTAACGTCATTTAGTTTTTCTTTTATTACTTCGTTAGCTCGGTTTGCCTAACCCCAGTTATGCATACACCTCGCTGCCTAGTACTAAAAGTAAACTAAAAGACTTTACCTCCTTTATTCATTAGGGAATTATTTTCCTTCCAAGATTGATTGTACCGTTTGTGGCGGTGATGGTCAATTTATTTTTGCTGTCTTTATTGCCAACGGTAAGACTCTGCTTGTCGTCAGTCACCGTCACCTTTTGGTCTTTGTAAACATCCTCTGGGAAAATGCCGAATTCTTTGACGGTGCCTTCAACATGTCTTATCCAGACGTCGTGACCAACGTTCAGTACAATCTGCCTGTCATCAATATTGTCTTTGCTAATACAGAGTACGGATATATTAAGAATAAATACGAGGACACCAACAAACACCTCTTCGGTACAGACTTTATTGATGTTGATTATGCCAAAATTGGTGAAGCCCAAGGTGCCGTTGGTTACACTGTTCGTCGGATTGAAGAAATGGACGAAGTCATGCGCAAGGCGGTTGAGGACAATAAAAACGGTAAAACGGTCGTCATTGATGCCAAAATTACCAAAGAACGTCCAATACCTGTAGAGTCCATGAAGTTGGACCCAGCTCTCGCTTCTGAAGAAGAAATCGCAGCCTTCAAAGAACGCTACGAAGCAGAAGAATTGGTGCCATTCCGCATCTTCTTGGAAGAAGAAGGCTTGGAAAGTCACACTGTTAAAAAATAAAGAAGAACAAGACGGCTTTTAGCACGATTAAGAAAGATTTTAGATGAAGAGCTTGGCTTAGTTGCCTGGCTCTTTTTGTTGCTCAATTAAATGTCCAGCCAGAAATAATTTGTCCTTCTTTACTATTTCAAAAATTTTTTAAAAAACTTGTGAAAAATTTAACAAAAAGACTTTACAAAACAAAAAACTTAGTGTACAATAACATTGTGAAAAAGTTAACAAAATGATTAACGGAATTTTTGGAGGAATATCATGGCTGATAAAAAAGTAGTATCACCAGAAGAAAAATTGGCAGAAGCTCGTGCACACGTTGATGAGCTTGTACAAAAAGGGCTTGTGGCTCTGGAAGAATTTCGTCTTCTCAATCAAGAGCAGGTTGACTACATCGTTGCGAAAGCGTCAGTAGCTGCCTTGGATCAACACGGCGTCTTGGCTATGCATGCCCATGAAGAAACTGGTCGCGGTGTCTTTGAAGACAAGGCGACTAAAAACCTCTTCGCCTGCGAACACGTTGTGAACAACATGCGTGGTGTCAAAACTGTTGGCGTGATTGAAGACGACGAAGTAACTGGTTTGACCTTGATTGCTGAGCCAGTGGGGGTTATCTGTGGGGTTACTCCAACAACCAACCCAACTTCAACAGCCATCTTCAAATCATTGATTGCTCTTAAAACACGTAACCCAATCGTCTTTGCCTTCCACCCATCTGCACAAGAATCATCAGCACACGCGGCCCGTGTTGTCTATGAAGCAGCTGTAGCAGCAGGTGCACCTGAAAACTGTATCCAATGGATTACAAAACCATCGATGGAAGCAACTTCAGAGTTGATGAAGCACGACGGTATCGCAACAATTCTTGCGACAGGTGGTAACGCAATGGTGCGTGCAGCTTACTCTTGCGGCAAACCAGCACTTGGAGTAGGTGCGGGTAACGTTCCTGCCTATGTTGAAAAATCAGCAAACATCCGTCAAGCTGCTCATGATATCGTCATGTCTAAGTCATTTGACAACGGTATGGTGTGTGCTTCTGAACAAGCGGTTATCGTGGATAAAGACATCTATGATGAATTCGTGGCAGAATTCAAATCATACCACACTTACTTTGTCAATAAAAAAGAAAAAGCCCTTCTGGAAGAATTCTGCTTTGGCGTGAAGGCTAACAGCAAAAACTGTGCAGAAGGAAAATTGAATGCGGACATCGTAGGTCGTCCAGCTGCATGGATTGCAGAGCAAGCTGGCTTCAAAGTACCAGAAGGGACCAACATCTTGGCGGCTGAAGTGGCTGAAATCGGTGAAAAAGAGCCATTGACACGTGAAAAATTGTCACCAGTTATCGCTGTCTTGAAAGTAGAAGGTCGTGAAGAAGGTCTGGAAGCAGCACGTCAAATGGTTGAATTCCATGGTCTTGGACACTCAGCAGCTATCCACACAGCGGATGCAGATTTGGCAAAAGAGTTCGGTACGCGTGTAAAAGCTATCCGTGTTATCTGGAACTCTCCATCAACCTTCGGTGGTATTGGTGATGTTTACAATTCCTTCCTTCCATCTCTTACCTTGGGATGTGGTTCTTATGGACGCAACTCTGTGAGTGACAACGTAAGTGCCCTTAACTTGCTCAACATCAAGAAAGTAGGAAGACGGAGAAATAACATGCAGTGGTTTAAAGTTCCATCAAAAATTTACTTTGAACGTGATTCTATTCAATACTTGCAAGTAATGGCAAATGTTGAGAAAGTCATGATTGTAGCCGATGAAGTCGTTGTGAAACTTGGATTTGTTCAACGTGTGATTGAGCAGTTGCAACTTCGCTCAAACAAAGTCATGTACACCGTCTTCTCAGATATTGAACCAGATCCAGATATCACAACAGTTGAACGCGGTGCAGAAGCAATGAAAGCCTTCAAACCAGATACAATCATCGCAATCGGTGGTGGTTCTGTAATGGATGCTGCGAAAATCATGTGGCTCTTCTACGAGCAACCACAAGTGGACTTCCGTGACCTTGTTCAAAAATTCATGGACATCCGCAAACGTGCATTCAAATTCCCAGAATTGGGTGAAAAAGCTAAGTACGTAGGTATCCCAACTACATCTGGTACCGGTTCAGAAGTTACGCCATTTGCCGTTATTTCTGATAAGAAAAACAACCGTAAATACCCACTTGCTGACTACTCATTGACACCAACCATTGCCATTGTTGACCCAGCATTTGTTATGAGTGTGCCTGACTTTGTAGCAGCAGATACAGGTATGGACGTTTTGACCCACGCAACAGAAGCATACGTGTCAACCGTTGCCAATGATTACACAGACGGTTTGGCTCTTCAAGCTATCAAGTTGGTCTTTGAAAACCTTGAAAAATCTGTAAAAGAAGCAGATTGGGAATCTCGTGAGAAAATGCATAACGCATCAACAATGGCAGGTATGGCCTTCGCCAACGCCTTCCTAGGTATTTCTCACTCAATGGCCCACAAACTTGGTGGACGCTTCCACACTGTTCACGGTCGTACCAACGCTATCTTGCTTCCATACGTTATCCGTTACAACGGTACTCGTCCAGCTAAGACCGCTACATGGCCTAAGTACAACTACTACCGTGCAGATGAGAAGTACCAAGACATCGCGAAAATGCTCGGACTTCCAGCTTCAACACCAGAAGAAGGTGTAGCATCTTACGCGAAAGCAGTCTATGAACTCGGCGAACGCTTGGGTATCAAGATGAACTTGAAAGACCAAGGTGTTGACGAGAAAGAACTCAAAGAATACTCTCGTGAATTGGCCCTTCTTGCTTATGAAGACCAATGTACACCTGCCAACCCACGTCTGGCGATGGTTGACCATATGCAGGAAATCATTGAAGATGCTTACTATGGTTACAAAGAACGTCCAGGACGTCTCAAGTAATGATTTTCGTCACGATTCGTCGTTAAAGCTCCCTGCTTAACTTCAGTTATGCCTGCGTCGCTTTGCCTAGACTCGTTTAGAAAATCATGACTTGATGATTTGGGATATCTTCGTTGTTGACTAGGTGAACTTGAATTCAACCGTCACCTTCGCCGCCTAGATTCTCTTAGGAAAAACTGATTTCAAAACTGAATAGGCTTAGTCTTCGTCTATCTGCCTAGAAAGACTTAGGGCTAGAACGGTTTCGGTAATCTATCTAGGTTCGTTTAGAAAATCGTTCCTCAACAACCGTTGTATAAACAAATGGACCAGCCTCCAAAACTTTCTCAAACACCAGTTTACACAAGGTAGGCTGGTGTTTTTGGTTATTGAGGAAATATTTATATTATGATATACTAAAATAAAAACAAGGAGGCCTCCTATGGCAGAATTAACCCCTTTAGCCTGGACTTTTGTCCGTGAATGTCCAGTGCCAGCTGATGTTTTTGAGATTTTATTGCCGGGTGAGGAGCCCAAGGCTGCCTATGCAACCATACGAGACAGTGCTATTTTTACCAATCGTCGCTTGATTGTCCGTGATGCACAGGGGCTAACGGGTAAAAAAGTAGAGATGTACTCGCTCCCTTACAGTTCTATCAATATGTGGTCAACGGAAAATGCAGGAAAATTCCTAGATTTCAATGCGGAAGTTGAACTCTGGACTAGGGCAGGTCATATCAAGATAAATCTGAAAAAAGGAATTGATATCAGACGCTTTGACCGCTTGATTGCGGAAGCCATTTTATAAGGCAGGATAGGAGGGGGAAGGATATGAAGAAGCAACTTGGTTTTATTTTAATTGCCGTAGCTTGTCTTGGGGCACTTTATCTTTTATTTGCTGGGGACTGGCTGCTGGCTGTTAAAGATGGTATCGATTTTGACACGCTCAGCAGCCTTCGACTTTTGAGAGGGCTAGCCTATCTGTCCCTCCTCAACTGGTCTTTCTTCGGAGGCTTGGCCTTGTTGAAGGACAAATAAAGCCTGAAAACCGAACCGCTGTTCGGTTTTTTCTCAAATCTTTCCAATTTTCTGTCAATTTATGGTAGAATAGGGGAAATAGATTTTTAGAGGATATTCGCCCATGACTTTAGTTTACCAATCCACCCGAGATGCTAACAACCGTGTTTCTGCCAGCCAGGCTATCTTGCAGGGCTTGGCGACAGACGGTGGTCTCTTTACACCGCTTTCTGCACCAGCAGTTGACTTGAATTTTGACCAGCTCAAGGACGCTTCCTACCAAGAAGTGGCGAAGCTGATTTTGTCTGCCTTCCTAGATGATTTCACGGCAGATGAGCTGGATTACTGTATCACCAATGCCTACGACAGCAAGTTTGATACGCCAGATATTGCCCCAGTGGTAAAACTAAAGGGCCAATACAACCTGGAGCTCTTCCGTGGTTCGACCATTGCCTTTAAGGATATGGCTCTGTCTATCCTGCCTTATCTGATGACGACAGCCGCCAAAAAGCATGGTCTGGAAAATGAAATTGTCATCCTGACCGCGACTTCTGGCGATACTGGGAAGGCGGCCATGGCAGGTTTTGCGGATGTGCCTGGCACCCGTATCGTGGTCTTTTATCCACGTGACGGTGTTTCCAAGGTGCAAGAACTACAGATGACGACCCAGACTGGTGATAATACTCATGTTGTAGCTATTGACGGTAATTTTGATGATGCCCAAACAGCGGTCAAATACATGTTCAACGATGTGGATTTGCGTGAAAAATTGACCGCTAAGAAACTACAATTTTCATCAGCCAACTCTATGAACATCGGCCGTCTGGTGCCTCAGATTGTCTACTATGTCTACGCCTACGCTCAGCTGGTCAAGACTGGCGAGATTACGGCTGGCGACAAGGTCAACTTTACTGTACCGACTGGTAACTTCGGAAACATCCTGGCTGCCTACTATGCCCAGCAAATTGGCCTTCCGATTAATAAACTGATTTGTGCATCCAACGACAACAATGTCCTGACCGATTTCTTCACGACCGGCGTTTACGACAAGAAACGCACCTTCCGCGTGACGACTAGCCCGTCCATGGACATCCTGGTATCGTCTAACTTGGAGCGCCTGATTTTCCATCTCTTTGGAAATGATGCAGCAAAAACAGCTGAACTTATGGATCGTTTGGCGACAGATGGCCAGTATGACATCCAAGGGGCTGACGCGTCTATCCTATCTCTCTTTGATGCCGCCTTTGCGACGGAAGAGGAAACAGCGACGGAAATCAAGCGTGTTTATGAAGAGTCAGACTATATCGAGGACCCACACACGGCTGTTGCCTCCGCTGTCTATAAGAAGTATGTGGAGAAAACAGGCGACCAGACACCGACAGTTATCGCCTCTACAGCTAGTCCTTACAAGTTCCCAGTTGTGGCAGTCCAGTCTGTGACAGGGGAAACAGGTCTATCAGACTTTGAGGCGCTGGCTAAACTCCATGAAATTTCAGGTGTAGCCCTGCCACCAGCTGTGGATGGTTTGGAAACGGCACCTGTCCGCCACAATACCGTCGTTGCGGCAGCGGATATGCAGGTCGAAGTCGAGCGTTATTTGGGAGTATAATTGGAATATTCAAGGAGTGGGCAAAAGCCTAGACTCGCTTTTTATAGTTCATGTCAACATCTCAGCGCAGTGGTTGATTGGCTTTCACAGTTTGGGGAACTGTGAAAGGTTGGAAATAAGGATTGCGTAGCAAACCTCATTTCGTTCGCGTTTTACGCTCCGAATCAGACCTAATGAATGATGCGAACTTTGTTCGCTCTATTTTCAATCTCCAAAGGTTCCCCAAACCGTTGGAGCTGTGCGGGGGTGGGCAGACGAACTCTTCTTAGCTTTGTCGAGTTCTTGCCCACTCCCTTTTTCTATGTCTTATGAAAAAAATTTATAAAGAAATAATCTCTATTGCCCTACCTGCCATGGGAGAAAATGTCCTGCAGATGCTGATGGGAATGGTAGATTCCTACCTGGTGGCAGGTCTGGGGATGGTTGCCCTGTCAGGTGTTTCCGTCGCCAACAATATTCTGGCTATTTACCAGGCCCTTTTCATCGCCCTGGCTGCTGCTATTTCTGCACGTCTGGCCCAATCCAGCAACCAAGGTGAGCAAGTGGTCGGAACCAGGATGACGGAAAGTCTCAAATTGACCCTACTTGTCAGCGGTATTTTGGGTTTAGTCGCTATTTTGGCAGGCCCTAGCTTGCTGGCTCTATTGGGAGTAGAGGCAGCGGTCGTAGAAACGGGCGGTCTCTATTTGATCCTAGTCGGCGGTGCTGTCGTTTTTCTAGGTCTTATGACCAGCCTCAGCGCCATTCTCAGGTCTCTTGGTAGGCCTGCCCTCCCCATGTATGTCAGCCTCTTGAGCAATCTCCTCAACATCCTGCTCTCCGCTTTCGCCGTTTTTGTGCTCCATGCTGGCGTGGCTGGAATTGCTGTCGGAACAGTTCTATCTCGTCTCATAGGTTGCCTGCTCCTTTGGTCGCAGTTGCCAGTTCCCCTGGCAGAATGGACCTGGTCCATGGATAAGGATTTGGTCAGACTTGCCCTACCCGCTGCTGGAGAAAGGCTGATGATGCGGGCGGGGGATGTCGTGGTGGTCAGCCTTATTGTCAGTCTGGGGACGGCTGTTCTAGCGGGAAATGCTATCGGGGAAACCCTGACCCAGTTTAACTACATACCAGCCATGGGACTGGCGACGGCCCTGGTCATCTTGACGGCTAGATACCGTAAGGATAAGACACAGGTTGCTCAATTGTTGCAAGCAGGTTTGTTCTTGTCCGTCGGCTGTATGGTTTTGGTTGCTGGATTAGCCTATTTATTTGGCCCGCAGCTTACTAGACTCTATACCGAAGACATTCTAGTGGCGGAAGCCAGTCAGACTGTCTTGTTTTATTCCCTGCTCGGTGTGCCGGTTACGGCGGCTACTCTGATTCTGACGGCTCTTTGGCAGGGTTTGGGCAATGCCAAGCTCCCATTTTTCGCCACTAGTCTGGGCATGTGGCTGGTGCGGATACTTGGCGCCCTAATCTTGGTCAAGGTTTTCAAGCTAGGATTAGATGCCATTTGGATTGCGACTATCCTGGACAATGCCTTTCGGGCTGGATTATTGTATATTTGTTATAAAAAATGGCTTTAGCTTTCTTTAAGCTTGAAGGGGTATACTATAGTCAAGCTAGAAATAGCGAAATTTTTTTCATATAATCTCCTGGAAACAGTCGGCGGTGGTCGGCTGTTTTCCTGTTGTGTTCAAGAATAAATAAATTGCTCAGCGAATTAGGAATAAAATCTAAGTAAATACGACATTGTATGGAAGGATATGATGTTTCCTTAATAACAGTAAACAATGCTAAGGTCGCTTTGAGGAGCAAGTAGCGAGTGTTAAATAAAATAAAAACCAGCGTCTTAGGCGCTGGCTAGAGAGTTATTATTCAATAGTAAATGGAACGATAGCAGGTTTGGCAGTGAAGCTGAGTGACGGAACGACTTCTAGTTCATATTCCCCCTCTTCGGTAATCGCGAATGCCTGTGAGGCACCTTCAAATGTTCGACCAGCAGAAATAGTGTCAAGTGTTGTTGCAACTGGATAAGATTCCATCTTTTTACCGTTTACATAGAGGGAAATTTCACTACCAATTACATAGTCTTTATCAGAAAGATTTTCTACGTTATATGAGACTACAATAACTTTCAGAGGATCTACTTCTGCAAATTCATTCCGCTCATCTGTATATGAAACTCCCGTAATGGTAATGTTCGCTTCGCCATCGAATGCTAAGGTATCACCGATTTTAAAGTTTGTTTGTTCAGTACTAGATGAACTAGTTTCAGTCACTTCAGGGGCACTAGATGTCTTTGTTGCTTCATTACTGGAACATGCTGTGAGTAAAAGTCCGGTTAAGGCAACTGCGCTTAATAATGTGATGGTTCTTTTCATAAGGAACTCCTAATTTTTATATTTTCTATATTATAGCATATTGTGGATATAAACACAATATTAAAATGTGGGCATTAAACATATAATTGTAACAGAAAGGAGATGGTTACGATTATCAGTTTTGCACCATTGTGGGCCACTATGCGTGAAAAAGATATCTCTCAATACCGTCTCCTAAAGGAAGGTATTGATAATAAAACATTAGATGGTCTTAAGAAAAATAAAAATATTACATTATTAACGTTAGAAAAATTATGTAGGATTCTAGAGTGTACTCCGAATGATATTGTTGAATTTATAGAAGATTAAGGGTGTACAATCTGTATATGTTACAATTTCTAGACTGATGTCTTTATTGAAAAAATAATTTATCTATATAATCTCCTAGAAAACAGTCGGCGATGGTCGGCTGTTTTCACATTTTCTATTGATTTAAAAAAGTGGTATAATAGAGCTGATTAACAAGGAGACAGATATGACAGCAGTAGGAGCTTCGGCAGGAAAGATTATTTTAATGGGAGAGCATGCGGTGGTGTACGGTCAGCCGGCCATTGCCATGCCTTTTTCTGCTGTCCAGATTACTGCGACCGTTGCGGCCCAAGGGACTGCTCTATCCGTGACCTGTGATTTTTATCAGGGATTTGTCCACAAGATGCCCAAGATTTGGGAGAGTCTTAAGCACGCCATTCGCTTTTCCCTCTACCGCATCGGAGCACCGACCGACCCGGCCATTCATATCCAGATTAGTTCCACTATACCAGCAGAGCGGGGCATGGGCTCCAGTGCCGCAGTGGCAGTAGCGGTGGCACGCGCCCTCTTTGCCTACTATCAAAAGGAGCTGACCGACAGCGAGCTCTGGGACATCGTCCAGTCCTCGGAAAAGATTGCCCACGGCAACCCCTCAGGCATTGATGCAGCGATGACTAGCGGCAAGTCCCCCATTTATTTCGTCAAAAACCAGCCCATCCAACCTTTGGCCCTCAACCTCCAGGCCTATTTGGTCGTGGCTGACACCGGCGTCACCGGAAATACCCTTGAGGCTATCCTTGATGTTGCGACTCTTTTGGAAAATGAGCCAAAGGCCGTTCAGCTAGTGGAAGAACTAGGTTCTTTAACCCAGGCTGCTCGAGAGGATTTAGCCCATGATCAGGCAGAGCTTCTAGGTCAAAAGATGAGTCGAGCCCATGTCCTCTTACAAAAATTAGGCGTGTCAGACCCCAGCCTAGATAAACTGGTCAGCCTAGCCCAGACCCATGGAGCTCTAGGAGCCAAGCTGACCGGAGGCGGACGTGGTGGCTGTATGATTGCCCTTGTAAAAACAGAACAAAAAGCCCAGGAATTGGCCCGCATCCTCGCCCAAGCAGGCGCCAAGCAAACCTGGATCCAATACTTAGGAGAATAAGATGAGCCAGAAAATCGGCATTGCCCGTGCCCATACCAATATCGCCCTGATCAAATACTGGGGTAAGCGAGACAAGCAACTCTTCTTGCCCATGAACTCCAGCCTGTCACTGACCCTGGATGCCTTTTACACAGATACCAAGGTGATTTTTGACAGCGATTTGACGGCTGATGAGTTTTATTTAAATGGAATCTTGCAAGATTCAAAAGAAATTTTAAAAATTTCGCGATTTTTGGATTTATTTTGCGAATATATAGGTGAGAGGACTTTTGCCCGAGTGGAAAGTCTCAATTTTGTTCCGACTGCTGCAGGATTAGCCAGCTCGGCCTCAGCCTTTGCGGCCCTGACCTTGGCTACCGCGACAGCTCTAGGTCTGAATTTGAGTCGAGAGAAATTGTCAACCCTTGCCCGTCGTGGTTCAGGCTCCAGCACCCGTAGCCTTTTCGGAGGTTTTGTCGAGTGGGATATGGGGACAGGTTCGGCAGATTCTATGGCCCATCCCATCGATGATGCGGACTGGGATATTGGCATGATTGTTCTTGCGGTCAATACAGGTCAGAAAAAGATTGCTAGCCGTGAAGGCATGGACCATACGGTCGCAACGTCCCCCTTTTACCAGGCCTGGGTGAACACCGCCAAGGAAGATTTGCAGGCTATTAAGCAGGCTATTGCGGACCGGGATTTTGAACAGGTCGGTCAGATTACCGAGCATAATGGCATGAAGATGCATGCTACCACCCTGTCTGCCAATCCGCCGTTTACCTATTGGTCGGCAGATAGTTTGCTGGCCCAGGAGGCTGTTCGTCAGGTCCGTGAGGAAAGTGGCCTATCAGCCTACATGACCATGGATGCGGGACCAAATATCAAGGTTCTTTGCAGAGCCAGTCAAATGGCAGAGCTGGTCGATACCTTATCTCGGTACCTCCCCAAAGAAAAAATCATTACCAGCCTACCAGGTCCTGCGGCCTATGTTCTGACAGATGAGGACTGGCAAGGCTCCCAGCAGGCATTTGAAGAGAGGTCTTAGGATGCAGGTACAAGTACAAGCACCAGGCAAGCTCTTTCTGGCAGGGGAATATGCGGTGGTCGAGGCTGGTCAGCCAGCTGTCATTGCGGCAGTAGACCAGTATCTGACCGTGACCGTTCAAACGTCAGACCAGGCCAGTATTCATTCTATCCAGCAGGCAGACCTCTATCTGCCTTGGAGCCGTCAGGGAGCGACTATTGTTACCCATGGGGAAAATCCCTATCCACTGATTACGACAGCTATGCAGGTGACCGAGGACTATCTGCGGACCAAGGGCTTGACCTGTCAAGGAGCTTATGCCCTAGACATCCAGTCAGACCTGGACGACCAGGTATCAGGCATCAAGTACGGACTGGGTTCTTCAGGTGCGGTTACGGTGGCGACGGTCAAGGCGGTTTTGGTCTATTACGAACAGTCAGCTGAGCCCCTCTTGGTTTACAAGTTGGCTGCCCTGGCCCAGACCCAGCTGGGCATGACCGGTTCCTTTGGTGACCTGGCAGCTTCTAGCTTTGGGGGACTTGTGGCCTACCATTCTTTGGACCGGGCTTGGCTTTTGCAGGCAATGGCAGAGCAGTCCTTGGAGGACTTGTTAGTCTCTGATTGGCTGGGCCTGAAGATTGAATCTATCCAGCTACCCGCTCCCCTGCAACTCCTGGTTGGTTGGACGGGGTCGGCGGCCTCGACTGACAGTTTGGTCCAGCAGCTGGAAAGTCAGAAAAGCCAGGAGCAGAAGGATCGTATCCATAGCCAGTTTCTGGCCGACTCAAAGGCCTGTGTGGAGCAGTTTATCCTGGCCTGTCAGACAGGACAAGTGGCAGCGGTCAAGCAGGCTGTGGCAGAAAATCGCAGGCTCTTGCAGGATTTTTCAGCTGATATGGGCCTGGTCATCGAGACGCCTATACTGAGTCAACTGGCTAATCTGGCCCAGGCTTATGGGGCGGTGGCCAAATCCTCAGGTGCAGGTGGAGGTGACTGCGGCATCTGCCTGGTAGACAGTAGGGAACAAAAAGAGATCATTGAGATGGCTTGGCGACAAGCCGGGATTCTTCCACTCCAACTAAACATCGCCATGCGTGAATAAGGAGATTTTATGTATTATTTTGGACAATTTGGCTTGGATCGTAAGGACCAGCATGTGGGGCTGGCCAACCAGCAGTATAGTAGTCAGTCGGCGTCGGACTTTGCCCAGACTCGTTTTGTGCACCATTCTTTGCCAGAGCTTAAGCTGGAGGATGTGTCCCTTGCAACCAGTGTGGCTAGTTTGGATTTTGCCCACCCATTTTTCATCAATGCCATGACTGGCGGAAGTGAAAGGACTGGGAAAATCAATCAGATGCTGGGGATTTTGGGGTGCTTTGGGAAGATTCCGCTGGCGTCGGGCTCTGTTAGTGCGGCCATTAAGGATCCTTCTGTGGCGGAGACCTTTTCTGTCATGCGTCGAGAAAATCCTCACGGAATCATTTTTGCTAACTTAGGTGCCCACCACGATGTGGACAATGCCAAGCGGGCTGTAGATTTGCTGGAGGCCAATGCCATTCAGATTCATGTCAATGCTCCTCAGGAGATTGTTATGCCAGAGGGGGACCGAGATTTCTCTATGTGGTTGAAGAATATCGAGATCCTGGTGCGAGAGCTGGATGTGCCTGTCATTGCCAAGGAAGTTGGCTTTGGTATGAGCCGGGAAACGGTGGCAAAATTGGCCTCGGTTGGTGTCCAGACAGTTGATATTTCGGGGACTGGTGGGACGGATTTTGCCAAGATTGAGAATGCCCGTCGGGCCTTTCATGATTACGACTACCTGGAGGGTTGGGGCCAATCGACGGTGGTATCTCTGGTGGAGGTCATGTCTCTGCCGGCTGACCGTCGTCCTCAGGTCATCGCCTCAGGTGGTATTAAAAATCCGCTAGATATTGTCAAAGCCCTAGCCCTTGGTGCTGACCTGGTCGGGATGTCCAATCACTTCCTGCAATTTGTAAAAGACGGCAAGGCAGACCGCCTGGAAGAGGCCATGCAGGCTATCGACCGCTACCAGACACAGATTGCGGAAATCATGACCATGCTGGGTGCTAAAACTGTGGCAGACTTGAGAAAGACCGACCTGATTCTAGCACCGGCTGTGCAGAATTGGTGTCAGGCACGTGGTATTGACTGGACGGCCTATGCAAGACGGTCAGCAGAAAAATAATACTCTTAGAAAATCATCTTATCCTTGTCGAGAGCCTTGGTGACTGAAAGGCTCCGAGGGAGCTAGGCTAGATTGGTTTTTATGGAATATAATGGAATAGAATAGAAAGAGGAGCACCTGGCTGAGGTGCTCCTTTTACAATCTTTACTCTGCCAATTGGCCTGCTTGCAATTGGTACATGCGTTGGTAGGTGCCTTTCATGGCCAAGAGTTGTTCGTGGTTGCCCGACTCGATAATCTTGCCCTTGTCCAAGACATAGATGCAATCGGCATCTTGGATGGTGGATAGGCGGTGGGCGATGGCAATGGTGGTCCGTCCTTGACGCATTTTTTCCAGGGAATGCTGGACAGTTTGCTCGGTTTCGGAGTCAATATTGGCTGTGGCCTCATCTAAAATCAGGATTTTTGGCTGGCTGGCCATGGTGCGAGCAAAGGCCAGCAATTGACGTTGTCCAGTTGAGAAGGCGGAACCTTTTTCGGTAACCAGATGGTCATAGCCGTCTGGTAATTTTTCGATAAAGGGAGCAGCGTCCACAAAGCGGGCTGCCTCCTCGACCTGCTCTCTACTGATATCCTGGTACATCTGGATATTGGAGGCAATGGTTCCGTGATAGAGGAAGGGGTCCTGCAAGACCAGACCGATATTTGACCGCAATTCCTGGGCAGGGAAGGTTCGGATATCCTGACCGTCAATCAGAACCCGCCCGGATTCAAATTCGTAAAAACGCATGAAGACGTTGATAATAGACGATTTTCCAGAACCGGTCGCGCCGACAAAGGCGATAGTCTGGCCTTTCTTGACCTGAAAAGAAACCTTGTCAAGGATTTTCCGTTTGCCGTCGTAGGAGAAGGAAACGTCCTCAAAAGCGATATCTCCCTGGCTGATACGGGCTCCCTGGTCAACCTGCAGGGGTTCCTCAATGGTCTGGTCCATAAGGGTAAAGACACGGCCGGCCGAAACCATGGAGGTTTGCAGGGTAGAGAAATGCTGGGTGACCTCCAAAAGCGGGTCGAAGAGGCGGTTAGCATATTGGATGAAGGCATAAATCATCCCAGCAGATACAGTAGCGTCTGACCAGTCCAAGCCGAAGTAGCTAATCAGCAGGGCATAGGTCAAAATCTTAATCAGCGATAGGGCAGGACGGAGGAAGAGACTGTCCAGGGCCATAGACTTGCTAGCATAGGCCAGGTGTTCCTGGTTGATAGCCTCAAATTCCTCAGTTAGACGTTTTTCCTGAGAAAAGGCCTGAATAATCCGAATGCCCTCGATAGACTCTGCTAGCTTGCTGTTGATGTTGCTGAGGAGACTGCGTGTCTTAGCGACGACAGGAGCGGATTTTTTTCGGTAAAGATTGACCAGGATGAAGATGACGGGCAGGAAAAGTACCAGCATGGAGGTCAATTTCCAGTCCAGGGCAAACATGGTATAGAGAGTAACCACGATGACAAAGAGGGCTGAAATAAAGCTGGATAGGATTCCTGAGAACATCTCTGAGATACTTTCTGTGTCATTGGTCAGGCGAGACACGATAGAACCGCTCGGTGTTTGGTCGAAATAGGCCATGCCTAGAGTTTGGACCTTGCCAAAGGCATCCCGACGAATATCTCGGACTACGCTATAGGAAACCTTGGCAAACCAAATATTGCCTAGATACTGAAAGAGCATCTGCACCAGATAAAGCCCAAAATAGGCAGCCAGAATCATGGTCCCAGACTGGGAGATATGTCCGATATAATTGTCAATAAAGTGGGAGGCTAGAAGGGGAATGATGCTGCGAACAACAGTCGTCAGCAAGAGAAAGGTCAGGGCTGCAGCAGTTAGGAGCGAGTAGGGTTTGAGATAGGATAGGAGGCGCCAGAAAACGCCTTTTTCTTTTGATTTAGCTTGCATTTTCTTCCTCCATTTCCAGTTGTTGCATCATGTAGGTGTCGTAGTACCAGGCTTGATTTTCCAAGAGTTCCTGGTGGGTACCCCGCTCGGCGATTTTTCCGTCTTCCATAACCAAAATCAAGTCAGCATGGACTACAGCTGAGAGCCGGTGGGCTGTGATGATAGTGGTCTTGTCCAGACGGCTGCTCTTGATATTTTCGATAATAGCATGTTCTGTCTTGGCATCAACTGCTGATAGGGAATCATCCAAAATCAGGATGTCAGGGTTGAGAATCATGGCACGGGCCATGGCTAGACGTTGTTTCTGCCCACCAGATAGGGAAATCCCTTTCTCACCGACCATAGTCGCAAAGCCGTCAGGCATGTCTTCGATGTCTGCATAGACATGGACAGTTTTGGCCGCCTCTTTGATGTGCTGCAATTCCAAATCAGGGTCGCCAAAGCTGATATTGTCCGCAACACTGGCCGCAAAGAGAAATTGGTCCTGGGGAACATAGCCCATAAGGGCACGCAGGTCTGCCAGGCGGTAGTTTTTGATGTCCTGCCCGTTTAGGGAAATAGCGCCCTGGTCTACATCATATTCCCGTAGGAGGAGCTTGATGAGACTGGTCTTTCCAGAACCTGTTGGACCAACTAGGCCGATAGTCTGACCTTTTTCAATGCTGAAGTGAATATCTTCTAAAGTAGGCTGCTCAGAATCCTTATCGTAAGAAAAGCGGTCGACCTTGTAGGAGATTTGTCCATTTTCTGGTGCTGGCAGAGGCTTGCTGGCCTCTTTTACATCAGAATGAACATCCAGTAAACTCTGGATGCGGTCGTAGGAAACAGCACCACGCTGGGTAATATTAAAGAGGAAACCGATAGCCATGAGGGGCCAGACCAGCAGGTCCAGGTAAGTCATAAAGGTGACCAATTGCCCTAAGGTAACCTGGCCTTGGGCGATGAATTGGGAGCCAAAAATCAAGGTGAGAACATAGGAGAGTCCGACAAAGAAGAGGACAGCTGGGTCGAAGAGGGAATCGTAGCGCATGGTCTTGAGGTTTTGGAGGTAGGCTGCCTGGTTGACCTCTTGAAAGGCCTTGCTTTCCTGCTCTTGGTAGCCGAAGGACTTGGTGACTTTGATACCAGACACAGATTCCTGGACCTTATTGTTCAGCTCTGAAAAGGCAGCTTGAGAGGCCTTGAAATTTTCATGAGTGCGGCGGCCCAGATAGCTGGTCGTCATAGCCATGAAGGGCAGGGGTAGGATAGCTACCAGGGTCATTTGCCAAGAAATCAGAAAACTCATGGTTACCAGGGTCACCACAGCGGTCACAGTCGCATCGACGAAGGACATAACACCGCCTCCTGCGAGACGGGTCAAGGCATTGATATCATTGGTGGCATGGGCCATGAGGTCACCGGTCCTGTGATTTTGGAAAAATGAGGGCGACATATTCATAAAATGCTCAAAGAGGCGAGCCCGCATAATTTTTCCTAGACGAAAAGAGGTGGCCAGGATATTCATTCGCCAGACATAGCGGAGGGCGTACATGCCAAAGCCAGATAGGATAAGCCCCAGTACGCCCAAGAGGAGTCCCTGTCCTGTCAGTGCACGGCTGTCGATTTGGTCAATGATTTCTCCCATAATATAGGCCGGCAGCAGGTTGAGGAGACTGACCAGACACAGAGAGATAATGCCAAGGAGGTAGCGCTTTTTCTCTAGCTTAAAAAACCACCAGAGTTGTTTGACAATTTTCATAATCATCCTTTCTTTTATTTCATAGAGTTTGGGCAAAATAAAGGTTGGATATCTTTTCTAAGATTCCAACGGATAGTTCCTGTTTTTTGTTAGAGATTGAGGTAGCGTAGCAAACTCCGTTTATTCGCGTTATAGGCTCCGAACCAGTCATAACGAATGATACGGACTCTGTTCGCTCCCTCTCCAACTTCCAACAGTCTCTCCCCAGACTGTGGAGTCATACAGGTTATAAATGTACATTCCAGTGTAACATACTATTCAGAAAAAGGAAAGTAAGTAGCCATGAGGACTATTTTTTGAGATTGTCCTTGTCTTTCAGATAAACTGGAGATGCGAACATTTCGAGGTCAATATGTCCTAGCAATTCCGTTTTCCTCTTATTTGTGGTAAAATAGGAGAAAATTTTATGAGGTAGAAACATGAAAGCAATTGTTACTGTTGTAGGAAAAGATAAGACAGGTATCGTGGCAGGTGTTGCAAGCAAACTTGCGGCCTTGGGGCTCAATATCGATGACATTTCACAGACCGTTTTGGATGAGTATTTTACCATGATGGCGGTGGTATCATCAGATGAGAAGAAAGATTTCACTCAGTTGCGTTCGGAATTGGATACCTTTGGTCAGTCCTTGAACGTGAAAATCAACATTCAAAGTGCTGCCATTTTTGATGCTATGCACAACTTGTAAGGAGAGGTTTCATGGATATTAGACAGGTTAGAGAAACCATTGAGATGATTGAGGAGCAGAATTTTGATATTCGGACCATCACCATGGGAATTTCCCTCTTGGACTGTATTGACTCGGATATCGACAAGGCTGCGGAGAAAGTTTATACCAAGATTGTCACCAAGGCCAAGAACTTGGTAGCAGTCGGCGATGAGATTGCGGCAGAGCTTGGTATCCCTATTGTCAACAAACGGGTATCGGTGACGCCTATTGCTTTGATTGGTGCAGCGACGGATGCCACGGATTATCTTCCCCTGGCTCATGCCTTGGACAAGGCGGCTCATGAGATCGGCATCGATTTTATCGGGGGTTTTTCAGCTCTGGTTCAAAAGGGCTACCAAAAAGGAGATGAAATCCTCATCAACTCTATACCGCAGGCATTGGCCCAAACGACAAAGGTCTGCTCGTCAGTCAATATCGGCTCGACCAAGTCGGGTATCAATATGACAGCTGTGCGGGACATGGGGCGGATCATCAAGGAGACGGCGGAAGCTTCTGATATGGGTGCGGCCAAGCTGGTGGTCTTTGCCAATGCGGTTGAGGATAATCCTTTCATGGCGGGTGCCTTCCATGGTGTCGGCGAGGCGGATGTGGTCATCAACGTCGGCGTATCTGGTCCTGGTGTGGTCAAGCGTGCCCTTGAAAAAGTGCGTGGTGAGAGCTTTGATGTGGTGGCGGAGACCGTCAAGAAGACCGCCTTCAAGATTACCCGTATCGGTCAGTTGGTTGGTAATATGGCCAGTGAACGCCTGGGGGTCAAGTTTGGTATCGTGGACCTGTCCCTTGCTCCAACGCCGGCTGTTGGCGACTCAGTGGCACGGGTTTTGGAGGAAATGGGCTTAGAAACCGTTGGTACGCACGGAACGACTGCTGCCCTTGCTCTGCTCAATGACGCAGTCAAAAAGGGTGGGGTAATGGCTTGTAACCAGGTCGGCGGTTTGTCTGGTGCTTTTATCCCTGTATCTGAGGATGAGGGCATGATTGCGGCGGTGCAAAATGGCTCCCTTAACCTTGAAAAATTGGAAGCTATGACGGCCATCTGTTCTGTTGGTTTGGATATGATTGCTATTCCAGAAACAACGCCAGCTGAAACCATTGCTGCCATGATTGCGGATGAGGCAGCTATTGGCGTTATCAACCAGAAAACCACTGCGGTTCGTATTATTCCTCTTGGAAAAGAAGGGGACATGATCGAATTTGGTGGACTACTTGGAACAGCTCCTGTCATGAAGGTCAATCAGGCTTCGTCTGTGGACTTTATCAACCGTGGTGGTCAGATTCCAGCACCGATTCATAGCTTTAAGAACTAAAAATCGTAAACCGATTGCGACAAGCAGTCGGTTTTTTGCTATACTAATAGTAAGAAAAGACAAGGAGAATGATATGGCAGATGTAAGATTATATATTTCTCGTCACGGGAAAACCATGTTTAATACCATTGGGCGCGTGCAGGGCTGGTGTGACACACCGCTGACCAAGGCAGGTGAGGAAGGGATTCGTGAACTGGGATTGGGGCTAAAGGATGCGGGTATTGATTTTAAACTTGCTGTATCTAGTGATCTGGGGCGAACCGTTCAGACTATGACCATTGCCCAGCGTGAGTTGGGAATTTTAGGAAAAATCCCTTACTACCAAGACAAGCGTATCCGTGAATGGTGTTTCGGAAGTTTTGAAGGTATGTATGATGCGGATCTTTTCCAAGGTGTTTTGCCACGTTTACGGGGCACGATTGATACAGTGGGAATGTCTTATGAAGAAATTGCTGCAGGTATTCAGGAAGCAGACACGGCTGGTTGGTCAGAGTCATGGGAAGTCTTGCGCGAGCGCTTGTTGACAGGTTTTGAATCCATTGCAAAAGATGTAGAAAAACAAGGTGGTGGCAATGCTCTGGTGGTCAGCCACGGCATGACTATTGCAACACTTGTTAATCTGCTCAATCCAGAAAGTCCGACCAATTTATTCTTAGACAATGGCTCTATCACCGTTCTCAAGTATGAAAATGGTCAATTTACCATTGAAGCAGTCGGTGATATGTCCTATCGTCATCGCGGAGCAGAATTGATTGCTCAAGGGAAGTAAATTTTTGCTTCCAAATATAAAATGCACCTGTTTCTTCCTATCAAAGTTGGATGAAAAGGTGCATTTTTAGTAATTAATAGGAATAAAGTTATGTTTGTTGCTTCTCTAGTCAAAGAATATTCATGATTTGTCATAGTTTTGTGTACGTGATGGTTCCTACATCACTATTTAAACTCTTTTTTACTAAAAATAACGTAACTCATATAAAAATATAGCATACTAGCCATAAAGCTAACACCCATGGATAGTCTTGAAATATGTTCCCCTTGTTGAAGCGAAAGAAATAGAAAATAATCTGTTGGTAATTTCATATGGAGTAGGTTACTGATAATGAGGTTGGAGATATTGTCAAAAAGAAGGCTAATTAAACTAAAGGCAAGATAGGCTTGATTGACCTTATTAGACTTGACAAATATCAGGATGGACAACAGAGAGATACAGATAAATAAAGGTGTTTGAGCAATGAAACTTTGTATTATTACTGCAAAATCAACACGATCACCTAGAAGTAAGCCAACACTGCTGCTCAATAAATAGGCTAGAAGGATATAAGCGAGATCTAGTACAAAGGTTGCTAAGACTTTATAGAAAAATACCCCTTTTCTTGTTTGTTGCTTGATAATAATATGATTGATGGTACGGTAAGTAAAATCTTCTCCAAAGAATAGGTTGGCTGGAACGATAAAAAATAGTGTGATAAATTGAGAAAGCAATTGAATAAGAGAGCTAGTGAAGTCTTCGTTGCCATGCAACAAAAAAGCGGATAAAAAGGACAGTAAAGCCAATATTCCCAATGAAATCGTTAATCTCTGTTCTTTTTGAATCTTAAATAAATCAGCTTTAAAGTAATGTATCATGCTCTTCTCCTTCTTGAATCAATGTCAGGTAATAATCTTCAAATGACATTTGTTGTTTAAAAATTTCTTTGACCTCAATCTCATGGTTTATCAAGAGATGAATGAGGCTCATAACATTCGTATTTGATGGCAGACTGATATAATCCTTATCTATTTTGTAAGCGATGCCCTGCTCTTCAAGGATAGTCAAGGTCTTAGGATGGTTGTTCGTTTGTAGATAGAGATGTTCTTCTAGGGTTTGTTCAAGCTCTTGCTTTGAGAATTCTTTGACGATAAGACCCTTATGCATGATAATGTAGCGATCAACCACCATCTCAAGCTCTGATAGGATATGACTGGAGATAAGGATGGTCATCCCATATTGATTTCGAAGATTTAAAATAATACTTCTCATTTCTTTGATTCCAACAGGATCAAGACCATTAATCGGTTCGTCTAGGATTAAAAAATCAGGGTCATCTAGGATAGCTAAGGCAATGGCTAAACGTTGACGCATTCCCAGTGAAAAATCTTTGGATTTTTTCTTAGGATCAACATCCTCTAAACCGACAATTGCTAATGTCTCTAAGATTTTTTCGTCCGCTTGCTTGAGATTTAATTGCAGAGCCATGTAACGAAGATTATCGATCGCAGATAAATTAGGTTGTAGAGCAGGGGATTCAATTAAAGCTCCAATACGACAATATTTTGAGCTAGTAATGGTACCTGAAGTTTGGGAAATGAGGCCCGATAACATTCTGAGAAGCGTTGTTTTCCCAGCACCATTTTCACCGACTAAGCCACAGATTTCTCCTTTATTAATCGTTAAAGAAACCTGATGAACGGCCTTTTGTTTCCCATATTGTTTTGATAATTCTTGGGTAGATAAGAGAGATGCCATAACTACCTGCCTTTCTATAAAAAAATGATAAATCTATGATATACTAGATTCAAAAGTTAGCAAATTTCGTTACATAAATGTAACGCGTGGAGAATATAATGGGAACTTACGGAAAAATTTTTAAACTCATTCGTGAATCAAAAAATATGTCTCTAAAAGAAGTGGCAGGGGATTTCGTGACACCTGCTCAGTTATCACGCTTTGAAAATGGAAAGAGTAATCTTTCTGTAGACACATTTTTTAATTGCTTAAGACGGATGAATGTGGTAGAAGGCGAATTTTCTACCCTCTACCAGTCCTACTTTCAGATAGATAATTTGTTTTCATCAGAGGAATTTGTTCGTGCAGTTTATAGTCATAATGCTCAGTATATGGATGATAGAATTTTGTACCATCAAGCAGAGTATGATAGAGATGGTCGTCAGTTTGATAGGGTGATGGTTGCAGCCTTTCATGTTTTTAAGCAACAATGGTGCGATCCTGATTATGATGTTTCAGAGGATGAAAAAGTTATTCTATCGGACTATTTAATGTCCATAGATGATTGGGGGAAATTTGAACTCTGGATTTTCGGAAATTGTAGCAGAGGTCTTCCTAGCAAAATGTTGGAAGTTCTGGGAATGGAAGTTCTCAATCGAACAAAGTTTTATATGGACATCACAGAAAACAGAGATAATGTCTATAAGGTGCTCATCAATATTTCGAGTAGTTTGTTAGATAGGGGAGAGGAGATTGCTGCGATTCGCTTTCTCAAAATTCTTGACTCTGTCAATATCATGGAAAAGAATATGCGGGATCGCTTGCTGCTTAAGCTCCTAAAAGCACGCTTGTCCTACATGAATGGAAATGATGGTGGCCTAGAAATAATGAAGGAATGCCTGCATATTGCCAAATTTTTAGATTGCTATGATTTAATCCACCAGATCAATAAGGAAATTGAGAAAGTTACAGATATGTAATGAATTTTAAGTGGCTCGCTATTTCTTGTAAGATGATACTTGTAAGTTTTATAAATTTACGAATAATGTTTATTTATCTTGGAGGAAATAATGATGAAGAAATTACTTGTTTTAGGTGCTCTTGCAATACTAGGTTTTGTAGCTTTTGGGCTTCTAACAACTAATAGCAGTTCAGCAAGTGCTGAAACGGAGGACAAGGTAGTTCTGTTTGGGAAAGTCGATTTTTCAGACGATGAAGAACAGGACACGGATGAGGGAAGGGAAGAAGTAGCGACGGAGAGCGATGATGCTAGCTGGCTTGAGAACTTTATCACGACACATAAAACACCATTTTCTAAAACAATCAAGAAATGAAATCAGGGATATTCTCTGATTGGTTCTGTTGCAAAGTTTTAAATCTACTATCAAATAAGGTAGAATAATAGAAAAAGATAGCAGGAGGAATGACGATGAATCATTTTAAAGGAAAGCAATTTCAGCAGGATGTGATTATTGTAGCCG
>NZ_JBRKNW010000018.1:0-37275 GCF_053010325.1 Streptococcus sp. P25B114
ATATGAACCCTTTCTAATGAGTTGTTTAGTCGCTTTTCATTATAGGTCATATGGGACTTTTTTTCTACACTCAAAAAGGCTCCATAATCTCTACAGTGGATTTACCCACTACAGAAATTATAGAGCCCTTGGAAACAAGGCTTTTTGTGTTTGAAAAAATCCTATTTCTTCTTTTGTTCAAAAAAAAATCACTCCAAAAGGAATGATGTTCCCACTCATCTTTACCAAGCTCGTCCCTTAAGGTCAATATCTCCTTCTGGAAAATCTTTTTTGCCCTTCTTAGCCGATGCAATCATAATGGTAGCCGAAATCTGCTGTTGCTCCTTGCCTGTCAGCCGGTCAACATGAGTCTCCACACGAGTGATTCGAGAAAACCCACAAGCCTCATAGTAAGGAACCACTTCTTCTCGGCAGCCCAAATAAGAAAAATCAACTACTAAAGTTTGCGTATTTTCCTCTAACAAGCGGGTCATCATATCTCTCCCCAATCCTTTCCCACGAAATTCTGGCGCTATTAAAACTCCTCCGATTCCCGCAATAAGACACTCTTCAGCTCCTACAGAAATAGTACGAACCTGACTGCCCATATGACCCACCAAGTCCTCGCCTAGATAGGCTAACAAATGATAGTCTTGCGACGCGTAGCCATAGGGCTGCTTCAAATTCCACTCTCCGTAGTCATCTCTATATTCTCTATCAAACAACTCTTTGATAGATTGAGCCTGCTTAGCAATCAAATCTTCTGTTGACGAAAATAGAAAATTCAGTTTTGTCATTTCTCCAACCTCTCCCAAATAACCACCTGTCCTTGTTTGAGGGACTGCTGCACATCAATAATGCGTTGGTTGGAAGAGCCTCTAAATTGCAACATGAGGTTGCGTTTGCTTTTGTCATAGCGACCATCTACGAGAATGTCCAACTGGCTGAGCAGTTCTAGCTTGTCTGGCGTTTCCAGCATCAATTCTTCCCATGTGTAGCCTGTCCAGGACCAAATATCCTTGTCTGGCAATTCATCCCGCACCCGCTTGACGAGTGGGAGGACGGTGCCTGTATTGAGAAAGGGCTCCCCACCCAAGAGGGTCAGCCCCTGCACATAGGGCTGGGCTAGGTCTGCTAAAATGCGGTCTTCCAGCTCCTTGGTGTAGGGAATGCCGGCCTTAAAGGACCAGGTGGCGACGTTGTAACAACCGGGACAGTGAAAAAGGCAGCCGCTGACATAGAGGGAACACCGCACGCCTTCGCCGTCCACAAAATTAAAGGCCTTGTAGTCCATAATCCGGCCCTGACTCAGCTCTTCGGATTTCCATTCTTGGGGTTTGGGATTGTTCATATCAGCACTCTTCTATATAGTATCTCTCCGTGCCATGACGGACGTCTTCGAGGCTACCTCCGCAGGCTAGGATAGTTCGCTTGCTGGCTGTATTGGTCTCATCACAGGTCACAAGGACCTTAGGGATGTTTTTGGAAAATGCTTCCTGCACACCAAGGCGCAACTGCTCCTTGGCATAGCCCTTCTGCCGCTGGCTAGGGCGGATAGAATAGCCAATGTGTCCACCAATGTTGAGCAGATAATCACTGAGACGCAGGCGTAGACTGAGAAAACCGACTGCTTGCCCAGCATCATCAAAGGAGACATACTGGATAGAAGGGACAAAGCCCTCTGGCAAATTCAGTCCCATTTCCCAGTCCTGACCTTGCTGCAACCAGCTTTCAAAGTCAAAATTCGCAAAGAGATTGCCTCCGTCTGTTGCGGACTCTTCTCGCTCAAATTCAGCAATCATATCCAAAATCGTTTCTTTATCTACTAAGGTTGGTCGTCTTAAAGTCAATTTCGTTTGGGATGGTGACATGTAATTCTCCTATTCCTTTATCTGCGTATACAATTTGGTGACAGATCCAGTGGCTGAGCAGGCTCGAGCTTGGGCTGACTGGATTTTTCTTGCTTTCTAGGGCTTGGAAAAACTCTTCGACAATGCTTTCAAAGCCGCGTTTGTAAAGAGTTGTTTCCCAAGAACCAAAACCTTCTATGATTTCTTGGTTGGCGGTAAAGGTGCGCAATTCTTCTAAGTTTTTAACCTGATGGGTCGCTTGCGGTGTCTGGACTTCCATGATTTCCCGACGGCTGCCCGACTGGAGATTCATGGATACGGCCACAGAAGTTTGAGCGGTTTGAAGGGTCACATTTACCTGACTGAGTTTATTATTTTCCAGATAGTAGGCATAGGAACCTGACAGAGGCTGGTCATCCAGCAAGTAAAGGGCCGTATCCAGCGGGTGGATAAATAGGTCAAAGAGCTTGAATTGCAGGTCGCCCAAGCCATTGACTTCATTTTTCTCAACGACAATTCTCCGCTTGTTGGGCTTGGTTTTCAATTCTTGAACCTTGGGAGCAAAGCGACGATTGAAACCAGCCATGAGTAGGACTCCCTTGGACTGCGCTAATTTGTAAAGCTCTGCCGACTGGTAAAAATCCTCGGCCAGTGGCTTGTCCATGTAGACAGGAATGCCACGCTCCAAAAACAGCTCTGCCATTTCCACATGGGCCTGTGTCGCCACATGAATCATGACACCGTCCAAGTCTGCATCGGCCAAATCTTGTGCTGTCGCATAGGTCTGACTGCGGGGCAAACTGGCCGCAATGCTTGACAGAACTTCTTGATTGCGGGTGAACAAATGCCAGTCAATGCCTGACAAACTCCGCAGATAGGTCAGGTAGGCCTTTTGAAAAATACCTCCTAAACCGACGAGACCGATTTTTAGCATGGACATGTCCTCTTACTTTCCAAATCTTTTCCTTAAAAATTCACTCAAAATATCCACATCCAAGCCCAAATCTCGTATAATGATCGCCTTGTGGAAATCATCATAGTTATCCTTACCAGACCAGACAAAGGAGTTGGTCACAATCTGGTAGCTGGTATCCGGCTCAATCGCTCTGCCATTGACCAAAAAATCATCGCCTTGGCGAGAAATGCCATGAAGCTGTGGATAGAGACCGGTCGAGAGGCTGGACATCAAATCTTGACCCTTGATACTGACCAGGAGCACGCGCTTGGAGAAGGGCAAAACCTTGACCACATCGCTATAGTAAATCGGGCCTGCGTTGAGCGACATCCGAATACCAAAACCATTGATGACCGCTCCGTCCGGCTGATAACCGAGAGCAACCGCCTGCTCAAAAAGGGCCTGCGTAATCAGAGGTGCCAGCGTAGACTGTCCCTGACGGATGTTCTCCCGCTCACCATCCAAGGTTTGAGGCAGGTTCGCAATAGAATGGGCAAAGCGAGCATTGCGCTCCGCCTGCATCCGCTCGATAAATTCCCGAATGGTCGGTTCTTCTGTTGCCAGCTGCTCAATCTCCACCAAGTCATAGGACAGCACCTCATGACTGCCGTCCTCGTAGCAACGGAGCAGAAGATTGCCCAGAAAACGCCCATACTGGCCCGCTTGGAAAATACTGACGCTACCGACCTGACTGGGTTCTTTCAAAATCGTATGGGTGTGACCACCGAAAATGACATTGATTTCCGGAAACTCCGCCGCCAGCTGAACATCTTGATCATAGCCCAAATGACTGAGCAAGACAATGTGCGCCTGCTTATCCATCTCAGACAAGGTCCGCTTGAGCGCCTGTCTGTGGTCCTCAAAGACCACATTGTCCGTCGGTGAAGCCACTTCCTCGGTCTCCAAGGTCGTTAAACCCAAGACATAGAGCGGTCGACCCGCCATATCAAAGACCAACTTGTCTTTCAAGGGCACCAATTCGTCTGCATCGGCTGGATTGCGGTAGGAAATATTGGTGGAGACAATTGGAAAAGCCGCAAAGTCATCCAAGCGACTGAGCAACTCGTCTCCGTGGTCAAATTCGTGATTGCCCAAGGTCATGGCCTGACAACCAATGGCATTCATGAGCTGGATTTCCTTTACCCCACGGTACATATTGAAGAAAATATTCCCCGAAAACAGATCTCCGCTGTCAAAGACAAAAGTCGGAATGTTTTTCGCCCGGTTTGCCTCCTTAATCTCAGCAATCAGCGCTGCCTTCTTGGGAAAATTCTCTATATAAGAGTGCATATCATTGCTGTGGAGAATGGTAATATCGCGATAGTTCTTAGACATTACGTTTCTTCTGCGCCTTTTGTAAAAATTGTTGACGAAGGGTGGCTAGCTTGTCTTGCTTGCTGTCTCCCACCTTTGCATTCTTCTCATGATAACGCTGCACCAAGGCCTTACCCTTATCATCTAGTTGGTATTTTCCCATTGTTTTTTCTCCTTTTTTGAACATAGCAGAGCTATTAGATTTTCCCTCTATTATAACAAACTTCCGTAGTTCCTCAAAACCACGGAAGCCCTCATGTCCATTCTTTATAAACTCGACCCGTTCATGTGTTTGACGCGGGCGGAGATTTCTTTGTGTCGACCATTGACCATGGGACGGGCTTGAGGGTTGCCCAGATAACCACAGGTCCGTTTGACAACATCTACTAGTTTTGGATCGCTATTGCCACAGCTTGGACACTTGAACCCACGCTCAGTCGGCTCGAAGTCGCCTTCAAAACCGCAGGCATAACAATGGTCAATCGGCGTATTGGTCCCCAAATAACCGACACGGTCATAGGCATAGTCCCACACCGCCTCGAGAGCCTTGGGATTTTGCTGTAGAACAGGGTATTCGCAATAATGGATGAAGCCACCACTAGCACCCGCCTCCGGATAAACCTTTTCAAAATCCAGCTTTTCAAACGGCGTTGGATTTTTCCGCACGTCATAATGGAAGGAATTTGTATAGTATTCCTTATCCGTAATGTCCTTGACCAACCCGAATTTCTCCGTATCCAAACGGCAGAAACGGTCTGTCAAACTTTCTGATGGGGTTGAGTAAACCGAAAAATGGTAGCCGTATTCGTCAGACCAGTCGCCAGCCAACTCCTTCATCCGCTTGATAATAGAAACCGTGAAGTCCTTGGCTTCAGGATTTCCTTCCCAGGCACCGCCGTAAAACACAGTCGCCACTTCGTAGAGACCGATATAGCCTAGAGAAACAGTCGCGCGACGGTTCTTAAAGACCTGATCAACAGCGTCCGTCTTGGCCAAACGTTTCCCAAAAGCTCCGTACTGATAGAGAATAGGCGCATTTGCCGGCGTCGCTTCCTTGACCCGCTCGACACGATAGACCAAGGCATCCTTGGCAATGGCCATGCGTTCTGCAAAAATTTCCCAGAATTTTTCTTGACTACCCCCACTTTCAAGGGCAATCCGTGGTAGATTGACGGTCACCACACCCAAATTCATCCGACCGGAATTGATTTCAAGGCCATTTTCATCCTTCCAACCTTGCAAGAAAGAACGGCAACCCATAGGAACCTTGAAAGAACCCGTTAACTCAATAATCTTGTCATAGGACAGCATATCTGGATACATGCGCTTGGTTGCACATTCAATCGCCAGTTGCTTAATATCATAATTGGGCGAATCGGGCTCCAAATTTAGCCCGCGTTTGACAGTGAAAATCAATTTTGGAAAGATGGCTGTCCGTCCTTCGCGCCCCAAACCCTTGATACGGATGTTGAGAATCGCCTTCTGGATTTCCCGCTCAAACCAAGAAGTTCCTAAACCGAAACCAAGCGAAGTAAAGGGCGTTTGACCATTGGACGTAAAAAGCGTGTTAATTTCGTATTCCAAAGACTGCATAGCGTCATAAATATCCTTCTGGGTCTTGGCACGCGCATATTCTTCAGCCTTGTCTGGCAGCACCCATTCCTCCGCATCCTTCAAATGCTTTTGATAATTGAGCTCAGCATAAGGCGCCAACACCTCGTCAATACGGTCCGCCGAGCAGCCACCGTACTGGCTGGAAGCCACATTGGCAATAATTTGCGAAATCTGCGCCGTCGCTGTCTGGATGGACTTAGGACTTTCCACATCGGCATTTCCAATCTTAAACCCTTGTGCTAACATACCTTTGAAATCAATCAAGCAGCAGTTGGTCATGGGCGTGTAAGGACTATAATCCAAATCGTGGTAATGAATGTCCCCCTTCTGGTGAGCGTTGGCAACGTGGGCTGGCAGGAGCTTGAGCCCGATAGATTTGCCAACAATCCCAGCCGTCAAATCACGTTGCGTATTAAAGACATCCGCATCCTTATTGGCGTTTTCATTGACGACAGACTGATCTTTGCTGAGCAATTTGTGGATTTCAAAGTTGATGTCCGTCGCTTGATGCCGGCGAAAATCGCGTTGCGTCCGGTACTGAATATAACGCTCTGCCAAGTCATAGAGGTGGGACTTGAGCAATTCCTGTTCGACAACCGTCTGGATTTCATAAATTTGCACATCCTTGGTAAAACGACGGGCAATTTCCTGCAGGACCCCTGCCAAAACGACTGACAGACCCGCATCTGACACAGGATGGTCCAATTCTTGATTAGCCCGCTGCAAGGCAGAATAAATCTTTTCTTGTTCAAAAGCGACCGTTCGACCGTCACGCTTTAAGACCGCTAATTCTAATTCGGGTAAGATTGTTTCTTGCACTTTCATCTGGCTATCCTCCATTTTTCTCACTGCTTATAGTCTAGCACTTTGAATGACGAAAATCAATATCTAGTATGTATTTTCAAAAATTTTCATTTTTTACACAAGATATAGATAAAAGCAACTACTTTCATAGTCGCTTTCATTCTTTTTCTTGATATAGTTTGAAGTGATTGAAGCTGAGTTGGACAGGGACATAATTGTCTTCTAGGGTCGCTGAGACCTGTTCCAAGAGCGGAATCTCCGTGTTGACCAAGATATACTTGGCTCTCCCTTGATTCAAATCATAGATTAAATTGTTTCGGTTGTCTTCCGTGTTAAGATAGGGTTGAGCTGTAATCAGATTAGCAGACGAGAACCGCTGACTTTCTAGATAGGCTTGTGCACTATTATCCCAGGCATAAATCGGATCATCACTGGTCGTGTTATCCCGGATATAGCGGGCTATTTCCTGCCTCTCCACACGGACCGGTTCTTCAAACAGATAGGCGTAGGTTGGTTGGAAAAACAGGGCTAGAAGCATCAAAATAGGCAGATAATAACTAGCTTTTAGATAGCTATAATCCTCATTCTCCTCCTCATCCAGCATCTCAAACTCTTCATCAGTTTCTGGACCATGCAAAGATGCTGCAGCTAGCACAAAACCATACGGAATCAAGGCCGTCAATTGGCTCCATTCAAAATTTGGATTCCCAATCAGGAAAACCATTTGAACAAGAAAAGCCAGTAACATTATCAGCTTAATTTCTGTCTGTTGCCCCTTGCTAATAGATAATAGGGTTATCAAAATATGATTTAAAAATCCTGAAATCAGCAGGAACCCAAAAACCACAGCCAGGGTCATCAAAATGCCTTCATAGGTAAATTGTAGGCTAATATTGTAGAGAAAAGTCTGTTGAATTGCCATTCCCAGAATCTGCTCGATGAAGGTGTAATAGCCTACAGTGTAGACAACGAGAAGAAAACCAAATACAGCTGCTAAAAACTGATAAACACCTCTCGCCAACCTCTTGTTTCGACTATTGTACACAAATAAAACCAGGGGCGATACCAGCCATAAAATCAGACTTTTAGGGTAAATCATGAATACAATCGCCGCATCAATCCCGTAGAGAATGAAACCTTCGTCACTGACTGCATCATTTATATAGCGAATCAAAAACCAGATACTGGTCAGCACAAAAGGTAGAGCAAAGATACTGGCATAGAGTCCACCCAAGTCCACCACCAGCAAGAAACAATAGAACCAAAAATTGATATGGTGGGCAACCCGCTGTGAACGACCAAAATATGCACTAATCTTATTGAGATAAATCCCTGCTATCAAGAGGGCGATGAACTGAAAAATCATCAAGCCAATGGTCGTATTGAACAGGGAACCAACAGCCAAGATTAGGTAATAGAGGACACCATTGGTTCCAAAAAAATACTCATAAGGCTTATGACCAGCCTGCATTGCCATGCCTGCATAGAGTGCCTGTGACTGCAAATTGGTCGCAAAGGAACTCAAAAGAGGATTGGCAACATTCAATACACTCAGAAATAAACTCCACAGTAGGGTCGGCCAAATAGGCACATCCGGCACATTCCGTACAAATTCATGGTAGGCTTGCTTTCTCCGTTGAGAACGATGCCTGCGGCCACCCCACAAACTTTTATCTCCCAAATCTACACTTGACTCTACTTCTGTCATAACTCACTCCTTGGATTTACTTTACTCATTATATCAAAAAGCTCGAGGCATGTCATTGACTTTCGGAAGTTGTTTGGTCATTTCCGACCCTGTACCTTTCTCCGTCCAGCTCTTGTACTTGGACCATAGCCTCCAAGGGATAGCGGATGGCCCTATAGCTAATCTGGCTCCCATTCTGATTGGAAAACAGACTGGCATAGCGTTCAATCTGACGAAATGTATGGCGTTGGGCACGCTTGTACTCTATCAAAAATTCCTCATTATTTTTCTGTCTCATACCTATTTATTCGCAAAAAGCGGTCCAAAAACTGCTTAGTTCAGATATTTTTTTCGGACTTCCGAGATGAAATAGAGGGAACCTGTGACAATCAGGATGCCCTGGTCTTGTTCCTGAAATTCCTGTATAAAGCCTTCATAATCAGCTACGTAGGTCAGCCCCTGACTCTGCTCCTCTTCCAAGGCTCCGTCGTAGGCAAAGCTGGTCAAGACAAGCTGGATGCCTGGCAATATTTCCTCTAATAAATCCAGCATTTCCTGAAAATCCTTGCGCTGCAGGGCTGAAAATAAGAGGGTCACAGGCTGGTCCTGCATCTCAATGAACTCAATCAAGCGTTCCATGGCAGGAACGTTATGGGCACCGTCTAGGTATATCTTGGGGTTTTCGGCTATCAATTCCAAACGTCCTGCCCAGCTGGTTTGGGCTAGAGCCTGTCTGACCAAATCCGCAGAAACAGTTTGCCCGATTTGCTCCATGTAAAGCAAGAAACTCTGCAGGGCCAGGGCCGCATTTTCTTGCTGGTGCTGACCTGGGAGACCCAAGACTAATTCTGACAGCTGAAAACTTGGACTATTGAAAGTAGCTACTTTAGAGGTAAATTCTTGACCCAGCTGGTAGATTGGAGCTTTTTTTTCAGCAGCAATTTGGCGAATTTGCTGGCTGACGTCGGCAGAAAACGGTCCCAGAACGACAGGCATCTCTGGCTTGATAATTCCTGCTTTCTGCTCTGCTATTTCTCCCAAAGTCGCGCCTAATAAATCCTGGTGATCCAGACCTATGGAGGTGATGATACTGAGGGCCGGGGAGACTACATTGGTCGTGTCCAGAAGGCCGCCGATGCCAACTTCGATAAGTGCCAGGTCAGGCTGCTGCTCGCGAAAATAGAGGAACATGATTAGAACCATGACCTCGAAATAGCGGAAGGGTTCATAGACCGTAGCAACCTCCTGCTCCAACTCATAGACCTGCTGGAGAAGGCGCTGAAAATCCTGGTCTGAAATCGGTATCTGATCAACGCAAATCCTGTCGTGTACCGTGACCATGTGAGGGGAGACAAAACTGCCGACCCGCAGTCCGTGAGCCTGAAAGAGCTGGCGCATAAAGGCAATCGTTGAGCCCTTGCCATTGGTCCCCGCCACATGAATGACCGGCAAATCCAAGTGAGGCTTGCCCAACAAATCCAGGGCATAGGTAATTTTCTCTAACTTGTAATGAAATAGCTGACCCTGCTTGCTATTGAGCCAGGTGTCTAATTTGTGAAAAGTTTGCATATATTAAGTATAGCAAAAAACCAACAATTGCGTTGGTTTTTGACGGATATGATATTAGCCTTTCCACCACCAATCCCAGCCAGCTCCGAACGTTGTAAATGCCTTAATAAAATTCATAATCTTTAGTCTCCTTTATTTTGATGAGACTATTATAGAATTTTATTGGGTCAGTAAACAGGACAAAAATGTCACTTGTTTTTTATAGTTCTCTCATCCCAACCTGCTCCTCTTCTGCAGGTTGTCATAATGCTCTTCATAAGCATCTTACACTTTTCCAGTGGAATCCCCCTTCCATGATTCTTCTAGTTTAGCCACCAAATGATCATCACCTATTAATTTCGCAAACATAACGGCCTCTTCGTACAGTTTTTGTGCCTCTTCACGGTCACTGTTGGTATATAGTACGTACTTCCACTTTAATAGATTCAGAATCGGTTTCTTTTGGAAATCGTGCGTCTGGACCATTATCTGGTCTAGAGTATCAAAAATAGGCGGAATATAGTCATAGCACTCCTTAGTCCCAAGGATACCAATAGAAGCTAGCATCACATCACGCAAAATAAATAGCTCATTTGAATCTATAGCTTCCACCTGTACCGGAAAATGCTGGATAATATCTAAAAAATGTTGAAATCTTGGCGAGGTCCTGTCCTCATCCTGTAAATGCTCCAAATATAGCCGCAAAATCAATAAATCATTGACAGTAAATTTATCTTTACGATGGACCTGCTCGAAATAATCATCTAAGATAGCTTTCCCAAAATGGACAGACTTTGTTTCATATATGTCAACAAAAGACTGAAAAGCATCAATTGCTATCTGCTCTTCCTCTGGCAGGTCATCGTAATAGTCGTCATAAATTTCTTCCATCAGACGATTGCGTTTTTCTATCAAGTCCGTATTTTCATAGGTCGGTGTGCGGAGAACCTCAAACTTTAATTTCGAGTATCTATCTGGGAGCTTAACATAGTCTGGCATCAATTCATACAAGGTCATTCCCAAACGTGTGGCAATGTACTGGATTTTAGACAACGTGGGTTTTGAGCTGCCAGTCTCAATCCGAATCAATTGCCGGACTGAAAGTTCAACCTCATCACCACAAAACTGTTCGCGCGTCAAATTAATCTGCTCTCTCAGCTGGCGAATACGTTGCCCAAATTCCTTATCGTTCATATAATTCCCCTTTATTTATACTAAAATATGGTTAATTATACCAAATTTTTCAAGAAAAAAACAAACTTTCTTTTGTAAACTACGGTAGAAAGTTTATTTTTTATGTGAAATTTCTAAATTCATACTGACGGAACAATCTGCAATAAACTCTCGATTTTTATATTCCCTTCCACCCCGTCAATCTGCAAGTTTATACTGCCAATCCCTGCAGCCAGAGCGGTTTCCACGTCTAGCAGGCGGTCGCCAACATAGTAGGTGGTCGATTTATCTAAGTCATATTTTTCAATCAAATACAGCAAAGCCTCCGGGGCCGGCTTTCTGGCAAAACCCGAGTCACTGGTCAGAATTTCCGTAAAATAATGGTCGACGCCCAAATCCTCCAAAACCTGAAAAGCATTGTCACTCTTGTGGGTGTAAATAAAGTTTTGAATGCCCTCCTGCACGGTCCATTCCAGCACCTCACGCGCGCCCTCCATCAACTGGATAGCCGTGTTCTTCTCACGGAGAGAGTTGGCTCGGGCTTGATTGAGCTGCACCAAGTCCTTGCCATATTTCTGAGCATCTCGCACCAGCAAATCCTTTACAGAATAGCGAAGGATAAACTTTCTTACTTCTTCACGGTCAAAAGGAAGTTTGTATTGTTCATAGGTTTCTTGAATCCCTGCCAAAATCGCTTCATAGGAATCCAACAGCGTTCCGTCCAAATCCCAAATAAATGTCGGTTTCATCTTATCTCCATTCGTAAGCCTGATAGGGTCTGTCCAGTTGGTAGCCAAGCTTTTCAGCCAGTTTCAAGGATGTCAAGGTGTGGGCATCCCAGCTTGGATAGAGTCCGCGGTCTAAACAAGCTAAAATTAACTGAGCCGCACAGGCTTTTGCCAAACCCAGACCTCGATAATCTTCCCTAGTATCCACTTCTATCTCAATCCCAGCTGAATAGCTGGCATAGGATGAAGCCCCTGAGACCACCTGTCCCTTATGCAAGATGACATAGCCCAAACCCAAGTCCAAAAATTGTTCCACATCTATATAATTTCCCACCAAATCCCGTGACCATTCCTCTACCAGACAAGCCTCGTACAGATTACGGTCAATCAGTTTCATATCAAAGCTTTCAGGCAAGTCATCAACCATTTCCTGTAAAGCACCCCGATCAAATACCGTATTTTTCTTTGTTGCATAACGAGTAAATGAATAAACACTATCTGGGTAGGTTTCTTCTATTAAATCAGACCAAGCCTGAGTTTGTGGAACCATGACCACATCTTTTCCCTCGCAGATTTTTAGCAAGTCTCGATGTGGCTGGCCAGCTAAAAAACCAAAGAAGCTCTGCCGTCCATAGAGAGCTAGGGCTGACTGGGGCAACTGGCTGTCATCAACATAAATGTCTCCCATAGCACCTTCTAAACAGGTCCAGATAATCGTCTCAGGCCAGTCTCTAAATAAACGAGCTATTTGTCTCATCTGCTCTGCCATTATTTTTCCGTATAGGGATAACCCAAGTGCTCGTAAGCCTTGGCTGTCGCAACCCGACCGGTCCGTGTCCGCATCAGAAAGCCCTGCTGGATGAGATAAGGTTCATACATATCCTCGACCGTCTCACGTTCCTCGGCGATGTTGACTGACAGGGTATTGAGCCCGACAGGTCCACCACCGTACATCTCAATCATGGTCCGTAAAATCTTCTGGTCCACATAGTCCAGCCCCTCTCGGTCCACGTCCAGCATGGTCAGGGCCTTATCCGTGATAGCATCGTCAATCAGACCGTCGCCCATAATCTGGGCAAAATCCCGCACCCGCTTGAGCAGGCGATTGGCGATACGGGGCGTTCCTCGAGATCGACGAGCCAGCTCAATAGCCGCCTCGTGAGTAATCTCCATCTCAAAGATGTCCGCCGTCCGCTCAACAATCTCCGTCAAATCAGCCAGCTCGTAATACTCCATGTGACCGGTAATCCCGAAACGAGCCCGTAGAGGATTTGACAGCATGCCCGCCCGAGTCGTCGCCCCAATCAGGGTAAAAGGCGGCAACTCCAAATGCACGGAGCGACTGGCCTCCCCAGCTCCAATCATGATGTCGATGTAGAAGTCTTCCATGGCTGAGTAAAGAATCTCCTCGACCGCCATGGGCATCCGGTGGATTTCATCGATAAAGAGAACGTCGCCTGGCTCTAGGTCGTTGAGAAGGGCCACCAAGTCACCTGCTTTTTCAATAACAGGACCACTGGTCTGCTTGATATTAACGCCCAGTTCATTGGCAATCACAAAAGCCATAGTGGTCTTACCCAAACCTGGAGGGCCAAACAGAAGGGTATGGTCCAAGGCTTCATCACGGAGCTTGGCTGCCTCGATAAAGATTTTCAGCTGGTCCTTAACCTTGTCCTGACCGATGTATTCATTTAATTTCTGCGGACGCAGAGTGCGTTCTACGTACTCCTCATCCTGCATTTGTTCCATGTCTAAAATTCGATTTGTCATGAAACCATTATAGCATAAAAAGAAAATACCAGACTCAGTGAGTCCAGTATTTCCAGGAGATTATATGATACCTAGCTCTTGTCGCTTGCGACTTAGAGCTAGGGACACCTTTAGGTGAAAAGTATTTCTGCTATTTTTAGCTTGGATAAAGTATAACTCGTCAAACTTAAGGGAAACTAAAACAGGATTTACGCTTATTTCTTTTCAATAATCCGCAAAAATCGCTCTAGATAGTGCGAATCTAACTCATTATACTGACTTCCCTCTGTCGAACTTTCTTTGGTAATTTTCAGATTCATCAACTGCCCATCAAACTCCTCTAGTTCGATGTAGGTATCGTCAGGTACCAAGTTCTGATTAACAGCTGGTTGCATAAACACAATTTCCTTTCCGTCAAGCTGAATGCGATAGCTAAACTGCCCCTGCTTTTCAGCTTCATCCAAGGTAAAAACCTTTGCTCCAAATCCTGTCCAGATAGACTTGACATCGCTGTAAAGATATGACTTGGACGGAGCCAGCAGATTGATGTCGATAATCTGGTCTTTGGTCACTGCTGTTGCGGTAGAAATCAGCAGAGCGGTCAATAGGATGCAACCGCCTGCCAGACCCAAGCCATATTTCCAAGATACTTTCACCAGCCTCGCCAGTTTTCCCAAAAGAAAAACGAGAAAAGCCATGATAAAAAATATAGCAACCTTGCCCAGACCAGTCGAATACTCATAGAAGAGCCAATCGCTTGGTAGGAAAAATCTTTCGGTCAACCAGCCGACAAGGAAAAAGTAGGCAATCCCACCTACAAGGGAGATGAGACCAACCGGAATCCACCAGGCCTGACTACGATTCTTCTGGCGGATCTTGTCCCGATGTTTCCACCAGGTTACAAGGTAGTCTCGCCAGAGAAGCGTTATCCAAGCGGTTGCTAGCAAGGAAACCACTGCTAGTAGGAAAAGATTTTCCTGACGACCTTGTTGGATTCGGGTAAACAGCCAGAGGATGGGGCCTGATGCCATCAAAGTCTGCAAGAGAGTCATCCAAATACTTGGCAACAAGGCATTTTCTAAATCTTGTTTGAAGTCTTGAAATTCCCCACTTTCCACAAAGGCAATGGATACCTGTGCTTTTTCCAACCAATCCTCTTTCTTGCCCAAATCCCTGACCACCTGGTCCAACAAATCAACCTTGTCTGTCAATTCTTCTGCTCGCTGATTGATTCCCCGCTTTTTCTCACGCAAGGCTGACTGCAAGTCCTCCTCTGGCAAGGCTAGGAGGGCCGTAATCTCTGCTAGGGAAAACTCAAAATAGCGGAGCAACTTGATCAAGCGAAGCTGTCGCACATTTTCCTCCGAATAATCACGGTAATCGTTGAGCGGGTTTCTCGCCACTTCAATCAAGCCCTTTTCTTCATACAGCCGAATCGCCTTGGTTGACAAGCCTGTCAACTTCTCCACATCTTTGACCTGCATAAACAACCTCCATCTGTTTTGATAGTCCTAGCATACACCATTCCCCTAGGGATGAGTCAAGGATTTTTTGATTTTTTATACAAAAACAGTCAGCTAATTCTTGCCGACTGTTTTCTGGAGATTATATGATACCTAGCTCTTGTCGCTTGCGACTTAGAGCTAGGGACACCTTTAGGTGAAAAGAAATTTCGCTATTTCTAGCTTGAATAGAGTATAACTCGTCAAACTTAAGGAAAACTAAAAAATTCTCTGGAAAATCCAAAGAATTTTGATTTTTTTATAATCCAAGTCGTTCAAAGATGTCATCTACCCGCTTAGCATAGTAGTCTGGGTTGAAGAGTTCATCAATTTCTTCCTGGCTGAGTTTGGCTGTCACACGCTCATCCGCTTCGAGAAGGGGCTTGAAGTCCACTTGATTATCCCATGACTGTGCGGTTTTTGGCTGCACCAAGTCATAGGCTTCCTCACGGGTCATACCTTTTTCAATCAAGCTGAGCATGACACGCTGGCTGTAAATCAAGCCAAAGGTTGACTCCATATTGCGTTTCATATTTTCAGGGAAGACCGTCAAGTTCTTGACGATATTTCCAAAACGATTGAGCATATAGTTGATAAGAATAGTCGTGTCAGGTGTAATGATACGCTCCGCTGACGAGTGGGAAATATCGCGTTCGTGCCAGAGAGCCACATTCTCAAAAGCCGTCACCAAGTGACCACGCACCACACGAGCCAGACCGGTCATATTTTCAGAGCCGATAGGGTTGCGTTTATGGGGCATAGCAGAGCTGCCTTTTTGGCCTTTGGCGAAATACTCTTCGACTTCACGTTGCTCAGATTTTTGTAGCCCACGAATTTCTGTCGCCATACGCTCGATGGACGTTGCAATCAAGGCTAAAGCTGAGAAATATTCTGCGTGGAGGTCACGAGGAAGGACCTGAGTCGAAATTTCCTGCGGACGAATGCCCAATTTACCACAAACATACTCTTCCACAAATGGAGGAATGTTAGCAAAGTTTCCAACTGCACCTGAAATTTTACCAGCCTCAACGCCCTTAGCTGCCACATCAAAACGCTCCATATTGCGTTTCATTTCGCTATACCAAGTCGCCAGTTTCAGACCAAAGGTCGTTGGCTCCGCATGGACACCGTGGGTCCGCCCCATCATGATGGTGTACTTGTGCTCACGAGCCTTGTCAGCGATGATATTGGTAAAGTTTTCAAGGTCACGACGGATGATGTCGTTGGCCTGCTTGTAGAGGTAGCCGTAAGCCGTATCGACCACATCGGTCGAGGTCAGACCATAGTGGACCCACTTGCGCTCCTCGCCAAGACTTTCCGAAACCGCACGCGTGAAAGCCACCACATCGTGACGGGTCTCCTCTTCAATCTCTAAAATGCGGTCGATGTCAAAAGTCGCCTTCTCACGAATCAAGGCCACATCTTCCTTCGGGATCTCACCCAACTCAGCCCAGGCCTCATCAGCGAGGATTTCCACCTCCAACCAGGCCTTGTACTTGTTCTCTTCACTCCAAATAGCCGCCATCTCTGGGCGTGTGTAACGTTCAATCATGTTGTGTTTCCTTTTTCCCTATCTATTTATTTTTTTAGATATACTTTTTAACTACATCTCTCAAAATGATAACTTTGTTAATTACTTCGTCAATTAAATCGTTGTAATTGTCATGGTTCTCAAAATCCAGACCTTTTATATAGTATATAATCCTGGAAACCTTTCTATTATCTAACCTCTTCCATTCCATTTCAAATCCAAGTTCTTCGTGGATTTCATCAGCATGTGATGATAGCTTATCAAATAATTCCTTATTATTGTTTATATAGATTTCAATCCCTACACTTTTTGATTTATTGACTAGGGTAATAGAAATATGAGCCTCACTTGTTCCAATAGCAACATCATACCAGTGGTCTGTAGTAGCTTTTCTAATGTTGAACGGTTTATTTTTAGTTGCCACAACATTATTAAATTGAGTCCAAAAATACAAACGTTCCGCCTGTGCTTTACTTAAATCACCACCGTGATTATTTCCTTTAGCTAGTTTTGTAAAATCATTCGGCTTCTCGACAAGAACAAATTTAGGAGCAGGCATTGAACTACCTATTTGATAAGCATGGATTTCAATTAGGAAAAAAGATATATTTTTCGTTGTATTATTGTTAAGCCACTCGATAGCACTCCTATGCTCTTCTCTAGCTTTTTTTACAATCCAAATGACAACCTCAGCATCTAAACCCGATGCGTAGGTTATGATTTTACCAAGATGATCATGATCCGTTAATTCTAATTGGTTTTCTATAATCACTTTTATTCCCGTTGTTTCATCAATAGCCACTATATCGCATCTATATGAGCCAACGAAAACTTCCTTGTCAATCTCGGTAAGAGTCAATCCTATCTCATCACTCAACAATTCAATATTTTCTGTCCTAGACAGCCACTCCGAAAAATCATACTGTTCATGTTTCCAGATTTCTCTAACATCTACTTCCTTTAGCCTATCTAATTTCATCTTGTCTAAATCCCACCTCAACATCATCCGTCAACACCGTCACGTGTCCCATTTTGCGATTGTGTTTCACTCCTAGTTTACCATAAAAGTGGGGATGGGCGGTAGGATTTTCTTGAAGAAAGGTTTGGACTGCTTCCATATCTTGTCCGAGAACGTTGATCATAACGGCTGGAGAAAGCAGGCGGATTGGGGGTAGAGGCTGACCGAGAATGCCTCGAATATGGGTGTCAAACTGTGAAAAATCACAGGCTTCAATCGAATAATGTCCTGAATTGTGCGGGCGAGGGGCGATTTCATTGACCAGAATATCCTGTCCTGCCACAAACATTTCAACACAGAGGGTGCCTGCCAAATGGAGCTTGTCTGCGATTTGCAGGGCCATAGTTTTGGCTTTTTCAGCAAGTTCATCTGAAATACGGGCAGGCACGATAGTTTTGTAAAGAATATTATTGCGGTGGATATTTTCCTGCACAGGAAAGACGGTGTAGTCGGAGCCATTGCCAGACACAAGGACGGAGATTTCCAGGTCGAAATTCACAAACTCTTCCAAAACACACTCGGCAGTATTTGCTAGCTGACTAGCCTCTACCAAGTCCGCCTCTTCTCGAATAACCTTCTGACCATGTCCGTCATAGCCCCCAGTAGCTGTCTTTAAGACGTAGTTTTTGCTGAGGTCCAGACCTTCTAGGTCTAGGCTAGATGTAACGACTTTGTAGGGGGCGACTTGCACGCCAGCTTTTTTTGCCAAAAAATCTTTCTCAAAAATGCGGTTCTGGGAAATGCGGAGCAAGTCTGTCCCCTGAGGGAGCTGACCGTCCTTGATGACCGCGTCCAGTCCGTCAGCATCGACATTTTCAAACTCATAGGTCAGGACATCGCACCGCTCCGCCAACTGTTTGAGGGCCGCCACATCGTGATAGGGAGCGACGATGACCTCGCTGACCTTGGAGGCTGGGCAGTCCGCCGCAGGATCTAGCGTGATAACCTTGTGGCCCATGTAAATAGCGGAAATAGCCATCATCTGCCCCAGCTGACCGCCACCGATAATTCCGATTGTCTTAGATGAGGTCATCTGTCATCGCCTCCGCAATTTTTTCTTGTTCCTTAGCAAAATCTGCCAGCTGAGTTGCAATGGTTTGGTCTTCAATGGAGAGAATGCGAAGAGCTGTCAGAGCTGCGTTGGTGGCACCTGCTTCGCCGATCGCCATAGTCGCAACAGGCACACCGCCTGGCATCTGCACGATAGAATAGAGGGAATCCACACCGCTGAGGGCACGGGATTGGACAGGGACACCGATAACAGGCAGGGTGGTCTTGGCTGCTACCATACCTGGCAAATGAGCCGCACCACCCGCTCCTGCGATAATGACCTTGATGCCACGCTCACGTGCTTCTTCGGCGTGACGGAACATGAGGTCTGGGGTGCGGTGGGCAGACACTACTTTCTTTTCATAGGCTACGCCAAATTTATCCAGCACATCGGCTGCTTTTTTCATGGTTTTCCAGTCGGAACTAGAGCCCATGATGATGGAAATTGGAATGTTCATACTTGTACTTCCTTTTCTTTATCCCTTATTTTACTGCCTTACTTCCAATATCTGTCCGATAAAAGAGGCCTGTTGTATCTTGTTTCTTCAGCTCCGAGTAAATTTTTTCCTGGGCTTCTTGGACGGTGTCTGCTGTGGTGACTAGCATATAAACCCGACCGCCGTTTGATAGCAGTGCTCTGCTATTTTCCGCAAAACGAGCCCCTGCATAGTAGGTCGTGAGGTCGCCCTCGGTCTTTGCTGGCAACTCTACGCCTTTCTCATGGTCCAGAGGATAGCCGTTTGAAGCCACGACCACACCCAGCGTCACGCCACTATCCAGCCAGGTCAGCTGGGTCGGACGTTTGTGGAGGATGTCGTCGATGTTCTGAGCAAAGTCAGAGGTCAGACGAGGAAGGATAATCTGGGTTTCTGGGTCGCCAAAACGGGCGTTGAACTCGATGACCTTGGGACCTTGGTCGGTCAGAATCAAGCCAGCATAGAGCACGCCCAGATAAGACCGCCCTTCCGCAATCATGCCGTCCAGAATGGGCTTGACAATGGTGTCAACCGCTGTGTCCACCACGCTTTGAGGCAGGTGAGGCACAGGAGCGTAAGCCCCCATACCGCCCGTGTTGGGACCTTGGTCGCCGTCAAAGGCACGCTTGTGGTCCTGGGCTGTCGGCAGAATGTAGAACTGGTCACCGTTGACCAGAGCAAAGAGGGAAAACTCCTCGCCCGCCAAGAACTCCTCGATGACCACGCGGGCACCTGAGTCGCCAAACTTGTTGTCCAAGAGCATCTCCCGTGCCGCTTCGACCGCCTGCTCGACGGTTTCCGCCACGACTACACCCTTGCCTAGTGCCAAGCCATCCGCCTTGACCACGATGGGTGCGCCCTGCTCTTCGATGTAGGCTTTGGCTTCTTCGAAGTTGGAAAATGTGCCAAAGGCTGCTGTTGGAATGCCGTATTTGACCATAATTTGTTTGGCAAAGTCTTTTGACCACTCCAGCTCCGCGGCTAGACGACTCGGGCCAAAAGCTTTTAGTCCCGCCTGTTCAAAATCATCAACGATACCTGCTGCCAGAGCATCGTCTGGACCAACAAAAGTCCAAGCAATATCATTTTTCTTTGCAAAGTTGATGAGAGCGGAATGTTCGGAAATACCGATATTCACTAATTCAATCCCATCTAAAGTCATTCCATCATTTCCAGGAGCAACAAAGACCTGTTCTACCTGTTCAGATGCCAACAACTTCTTTGCAATCGCGTGTTCACGACCACCAGACCCAACAACCAAAAGTTTCATTTTCACACCTCAAAAACGGATTTTCTATAAACAGTATAGCAAAAACAGACGGATTTTTATAGAAAAAGCAGGGTAACGTTCGGGAATGGAAAAAGCTCACACGAGGTGAGCAATATCCAAAATTCTCAATGTCTAAAATGTCTTACACCCGTAAAGACCATGGTCAAGCCGTACTTATTGGCCATGTCAATGGAGTCTTGGTCGCGGACAGAGCCACCTGGCTGGATGATAGCCTTGATGCCTGCGGCTGCGATTTCTTCCACGTTATCAGCAAATGGGAAGAAGGCGTCCGACGCCAAAACGGCTCCTTCCAAACGGTCCTTGGCTTGCTCGATAGCGATACGGACGGACGCTACACGGTTGGTTTGCCCCGGTCCCACGCCCAAGGTCATCTTGTCATTGCTGATGATGATGCCGTTGGACTTGACATACTTGGAGGACTTCCAGGCAAATTCCATAGCCGCCCACTCTTGCTCGGACGGTTGACGCTCGGTCACCACCTGCCAGTCCGCTGGGCTTTCCACCACCACATCCTGATCCTGCACCAAGAGCCCGCCGACAACGCCTGTGAACTCTTTTTCAACTTCGCTCGCATCCTGTGCGTCAAAGGCCAACTCCAAAATCCGAAGATTTTTCTTTTTATTGGTCAAAATAGCTAACGCTTCTGCCGAGTAGCTCGGTGCGATGATGATTTCTAAGAAAATCGGGTGCATCTTTTCAGCCGTCGCAGCATCCACTTCTCTGTTCAGCACGACAATGCCCCCAAAAATCGATACTGGGTCAGCCTCATAGGCATAATCCCAAGCCTGCTCAATAGTCTCTGCCTGACCGATACCACAAGGGTTCATGTGTTTGAGAGCCACAACAGTTGGACGGTCCTTAAAATCACGGATAATCCGAATGGCCGCATCCGCATCACGAATGTTGTTGAAAGACAGCTCCTTACCATTTAACTGCTTAGCAGCTGCGATAGAATAGTCTGTTGGCAGGGCATTTTGGTAGAAATCCGCATTTTGCTGAGGATTTTCTCCGTAACGCATAGGCTGATTGAGGTCATAAGTAATGGTTAATTTTTCAGGCTTATCTTCGCCTACTTGCTTGGTAAAATAATCTGCTATTAGGGCATCATAGGCTGCGGTTTGTCGGAATACCTTGGCAGCCAATCGCTGACGCGTTGGGTAGGTCGTCTGACCCTGCTCTGCTATTTCCCCTAAAACCGTCGGATAATCTGCCGGATCCACTACAACGGTCACGCTGGCGTGGTTTTTAGCTGCTGAACGGAGCATGGACGGTCCACCGATGTCGATGTTCTCCACCGCCAAATCATAGGTCACATCTGGGCGCAAGATAGTCTCTTTGAAAGGATAAAGGTTGACCACTACCAAGTCAATCAGGCCAATTTCATGGTCCTTGGCTGCTTGCAGGTGGCTGTCCAAATCCCGACGAGCCAGCAAACCACCATGGATTTTGGGATGAAGCGTCTTAACACGGCCATCCATCATCTCAGGAAAACCGGTCACATCATCAATTGCAATAGTCGTTACGCCTGCCTGATCCAAGGCAACCTTGGTGCCTCCTGTCGAGATAATCTCCCAACCAAGCTTAGTCAATTCTTGGGCAAACTCCACAATGCCCGCCTTATCGGATACGCTAATTAACGCACGTTTTGTCATGATTTCTCCTTATTTTTTCACTGCCCCCAACTCCTCCAAAACTGCTGGATAGAGTTGGTACTCCGCTTCATGTATTCTGGCTTCAAAGGTTTCTAAGCTATCATCAGCCAGCCTTGGAACTCGGACTTGCTGGATAATTTGTCCTGTGTCAACGCCGCTATCAACCCAGTGAACAGTCACGCCACTTTCTGCCACACCTGCATTCCAAGCATCTTCAATCCCATGGGCTCCTGGAAATTCAGGCAGATAAGCCGGGTGGATATTGATGATACGACCTTCATATTGAGCTAACAAGGTCGGTCCCACAATCTTCATATAGCCTGCCAAGACCATCAAGTCAATCTGGTGCTGGTCTAAGAGTTGGATGAGGGCTTCTTCGTAAGCCTGCTTATCCGCAAACTCTTTTAATTCAAAAGTAAAGGCTGGCACACCAAGTTTTTCAGCCCGTTCCAAGACATAGGCATTTCTGTGGTCTGAAAAGACAAAGACAACTTCAAACTGCTCTGCGATGACTTGAAAATTGGAACCGTTGCCTGATGCAAACACTGCTATTCGTTTCATTTGATGACCACGCTCTTGTCTTCCTTAGTGATAATGCGGCCGATTTCATAGACTTCTTCGCCTACCAATTCACGGACTTTCTCCACCTGCTCTGGACTGACAGCCAGTACCAGACCGATACCCATATTGAAGATTTCAAACATTTCTTCATGTTTGATCTGGCCGTATGTTTCAAGGGCTGTAAAGATTGGAAGGACTGGAATCTTATCTTCCTCAATTTCAGCTGCAAGATTGCCTGCAAACATACGGGGAATATTTTCAATGAAACCACCGCCTGTGATGTGGGCAATGCCGTTGACCAGCCCTGCTTTTACCAGAGGCAACACCTGCTGGACATAGATACGGGTCGGCTCTAAGAGAACATCCTTCAGAGCTCTGCCATTGAGCTCTGGTAACAGAGCATCGCCAGAAACATCCGCAAATACACGACGGACTAGGGAATAACCGTTGGAGTGGATGCCGCTGGAAGCTAGGCCGAGGAGAATGTCGCCTTCCTTGACCTTGCTGCCATCAATAATCTGAGACTTCTCCGCAATGCCGACGGCAAAGCCAGCCAGGTCATAGTCATCCTCGCCGTACATACCAGGCATTTCAGCTGTTTCACCGCCAATCAAGCCACAACCAGCTTGGACACAGCCTTCCGCAACGCCAGCAACTACTTGCTCCAGCTTGGCTGGCTCATTTTTTCCAGTCGCGATGTAGTCGAGGAAGTAAAGCGGCTCCGCACCTGCTGCGATGATGTCGTTGACGCACATAGCCACGCAGTCCTGACCAATGGTGTCGTGCTTGTCGTACTGGATAGCTAGCATGAGCTTGGTTCCCACGCCATCTGTCCCAGATACCAAGACTGGCTCTTTGACGTCTAATTGCGTCAAATCAAACATGCCACCAAAACCACCGATGGCCCCCATGACACCTAGTCGTTCAGTACGGGCTACATGCTTTTTAATCCGCTCAACCACTTCGTAGCCAGCTTCGACGTCAACGCCCGACTGGGCATAAGCATTTTTTGACATATCAATCTTCCTTCTTAATTATTTGACCTTTTCGATGTAAAAACTTGTCTGTTCTTCTAAACTACGCAAATATTCTTCCTCATAGTCATAAAGAGGCGTTGGATACTCACCATCAAAATAAGCTACACAAAGTCCTCCATTGGGAGCATCTGTGTCAATACCGATGGCTTCAATCATCCCCTCAAGAGAAAGATAGGTCAGGCTATCTGCTCCAATAATCTCACAGACTTCCTCAACGGTGTGGTTGGCTGAAATCAGCTCCCGACGGGTCTGAATATCAATACCATAGAAACACGGGTACTTGAGCTCTGGACTGCCGATTGCCACATGGACTTCTGCTGCCCCTGCCTCTCGCAAGAGCTGAACAATCCGCCGGCTAGTCGTTCCACGCACGATGGAATCGTCAATCATGACCACACGTTTGCCCTTAACAACCCCAGAAACAGCAGACAACTTCATGCGAACTCCCTGCTCACGGAGCTCCTGGGTTGGTTGGATAAAGGTACGCTGAGTGTACTGATTTTTCACCAAACCCATCTCATTTGGCAGGCCAGATTCTTCAGCAAAACCCATAGCAGCGCTGAGAGAAGAATTTGGCACACCGACCACAATGTCGGCTTCATGTTGAAATTCCTGCGCTAAGCGTTTGCCCATATTTTTTCGTGCCGTGTGGACATTGACTCCATGAATAGTCGAATCAGGGCGGGCAAAGTAGACATATTCCATCGAACAGATCGCCAATTGGGTATCACTTGTGTAACTATCATAGTGGATACCCACATCATCTATGATGACAATCTCTCCAGGTTCGACATCCCGTACCCACTCAGCTCCAACTACTTCAAAGGCACAAGTTTCGCTGGCAATAACCCAGGCTCCATTTTTCATCTTCCCGATAGATAGGGGACGAAAGCCATTTGGATCCAAGGCCGCAATCAACTTGTCCTCTGTCATCAAGAGATAGGCAAAGCCTCCCTTGACAATGCTCAAAGCCTCCTTGACCTTGCCCATAAAATTTGGATTGTGGCTGCGACGAATCAGATGCATGAGGATTTCAGTATCTGACGAGGCGTTGAAAATAGCACCTTGCGCTTCCAATTCTTTTCTCAGAGAAATTGCATTGGTCAAGTTCCCATTATGGGCTAATCCAAAAGCTTCATCATGAAATTTATAAAGAAAGGGTTGGATATTTCGAATGTCAGCTGAACCAGCTGTGGCATATCGAACATGTCCGATTGCCGCATTCCCTTTTAACCCTTCCAAATCAGCTGGATTTTTAAAAACTTCAGATAAGAGTCCTGTAGCTCGATGTCCATAAAGCGTTCCCTGATTGTTCGAAACAATCCCTGCCCCTTCTTGTCCTCGGTGCTGCAAGCTATGCAGACCAAAATAGGTCACCTGAGCAGCCTGCGGATGTCCCCAAATGCCGAAAACACCGCATTCTTCGTTGAGTGATTTAACTTCGTATGTCATAGTTATTTTCCTGTAAAATAGCGAACTGCTGAAACAAAGAGACCTTGGTCTTTCTTACCTGGAATATTTTGGAAAAGACCGTCCTCGTACCGCTCCGAGTGTCCCATTTTCCCGATAATCTGACCATTTCGACTGGTGATGCCTTCAATAGCATGGCTAGAACCATTTGGATTGTACTTAGAATCCATGCTTGGCTGACCAGTAAAGTCAACGTATTGGCTGAAAATCTGCCCATTGTCCCGCAAGACAGCGAATTCTTCATCCGTCACGACAAATTTTCCTTCCCCGTGTGAAACTGGGATAGCGTGAATGTCACCGACTTGGACACCTGCCAACCACGGTGAGTTGACATTAGCAATCCGCGTTTCCACCATTTTAGCAACGTGTTGGTTGGCATCGTTGTAGAAGAGGGTCGGACTGGTTTCACCCGCCTCCTCAAAGTTTCCATAAGGTAGCAAGCCCGATTTGACAAGGGCCTGGAAGCCATTACAGATACCGATGATGAGGCCACCTTTTTCGATGAAACGGTCAATAGCAGAGCGGACCTTGGCGTTTCGTAAGATAGTCACGATAAACTTAGCAGACCCGTCTGGTTCATCCGCAGCGGAGAATCCACCTGCGAAGAAGAGAATGTTGGCCTTGTCAATATTGTCAACCATGGTGTCCACAGACTGTTCAATGCTCTCTGCATCCAAGGTCACAAATGGAACAAGATTGACTTTTGCACCAGCCTGTTCAAAGGCTTTGGCGGAGTCGTATTCTGAGTTGGTACCTGGGAAAACTGGAATGTAAACTACAGGCACTTCAACGGTTTCCTTGGCTTGCACAACTGAAACACTGGCAAGAGCTGGAACTTCTTGTAGTTCTGTATCCTGTTCAAATTCTGTTGGATAAACTTCTTCTAGTTTGCCTTCAAAGGCTACCTGCAAGTCTAGTCCAGCCAGGTTGACACCGTTGACAAGAAGTGTAAAGTCTGTGGTGGTTTGTCCAATCTTCACAGCATCTGGAATGTCTTCTTGCGATGTGAAGACAAAGCCACCAAGTTGACCTGTCAAGCTGGTTTCAAGGTCTGCAAGCTCAACTCTTGCTCCGACTTGGTTACCAAAGGACATAAGGGCTAGACTTTCTAGAACTCCTCCATACTTGACTGCACTAGCAGCCGTAATCGCATAATCGCTCTGCCATTTTTCAAAAGTCTCAAAATTAGACTTGATCAAGGCAAAATCAATGTCTTCTGACAAGACTTGGCCTGGTAGGTAATAGATGTGCTCACCAGCCGCCTTGAACTCAGGCGAGAGAACCTTGCGACTGTCTGCCGTGGTCACACCAAAGGCAACCAGGGTCGGTGGAACTATCAAGTCCTCAAAGGTACCAGACATGGAGTCCTTGCCACCGATAGACGGCAAGCCAAGCTGGATCTGAGCCTCGATAGATCCCAGTAGTGCTGCTACTGGCTGACCGAAACGCTCTGCCTGCTTGTCCATGCGCTGGAAATACTCCTGGTAGGAGAAGCGAGCCTTGGACCAGTTGGCACCTATTGCCACCAAGCGAGCTGTCGCTTCGATGACTGCATAGGCTGCTCCGTGGTAAGGTGACCAGTCTGCCAGATAAGGATGATAGCCCTGAGCCATGACAGAAGCCGTGGTCGTCACACCCTGCTGGACAGGCAACTTCTGCACAGAGCTTTCTGTCGGTGTTAACTGGTGGCGACCTCCGAGTGGGTGGTTGACGGTTGAACGACCAACAGATGAGTCGAAAATGGTCTGCAAACCTTTTTGACTAGTATGATTGAGGTCTGACAGAAGTTCTTTCAAGTCTTCTTGTAGTGTTTGGGCAGATGTTGTACGTGTTTCTGGTAGATTGACAGGACTGTCAACAACCTTAGCATCCACCACCACGCGCACACCGTTGGTGTCAAGGAAGGAACGCTCCAAATCGACAATGGTTTGTCCATTCCAAGTCATGACGAGGTTTGGTTTTTCAGTCACTTTGGCTACGACAACCGCATGGATATTTTCCTCACGGCAGGCTGCGATGAAGGTTTCCACATCTTGAGGACGGACAACGACGCTCATCCGCTCTTGTGATTCAGAAATGGCAATTTCCGTTCCGTTCAAGCCTGCATACTTGAGTGGAACCTTGTCCAAGTCGATTTCAAGACCGTCTGCCAGTTCTCCAATAGCTACGCAGACCCCACCTGCACCGAAGTCATTGGATTTTTTAATCAAGCGAGTCACGTCACCATTGCGGAACAAGCGTTGGATTTTGCGTTCTTCAATAGCGTTTCCTTTTTGGACTTCCGCACCAGCTGTTTCCACAGACTCGACTGTTTGAACCTTGGATGAGCCTGTTGCCCCGCCGATACCATCGCGACCGGTTTTGCCTCCCAGTAGGATGACCACATCGCCTGCGACTGGTTTTTCACGGACCACATTTTCCTTTGGAGCGGCACCGACCACGGCACCAAGTTCCATCCGTTTAGCGATAAAGCCTGGGTGGAAATACTCACGCACATAGGTGGTCGCCAGACCAATTTGGTTTCCGTATGAAGAATAACCATGCGCCGCTGTTTTTGAAATGATTTGCTGTGGCAATTTCCCTGAGCGAGTAGCTGTCAGAGGTTGGGTAATATCACCTGCACCTGAAATTCGCATGGCCTGATAAACATAGGAACGACCTGACAAGGGATCACGAATGGCTCCACCGATACAGGTTGCGGCACCACCGAAAGGTTCGATTTCTGTTGGGTGATTGTGGGTTTCATTCTTGAACATAAGGAGCCATGGCTCTTTTACACCATCCACATCCACTTCAATTTCCACCGAGCAGGCATTGATTTCATCTGACACTTCCATATCATCCAGACGACCATTTGCTCGCTCATAACGGCCAAAAATCGTCGCCATATCCATGAGCGTCTGTGGCTTATCTGTCCGACCCAACTCAGTTCGCATAGCAAGATACTTGTCATAAGTCGCCTGCAATTGCTTGTGGAATTTTGAGGCTGAAAAGTCAATAGACTTTAGCTCCGTTTCAAATGTCGTATGACGGCAGTGGTCACTCCAGTAAGTATCCAAGACCTTGAGTTCTGTCTCAGTTGGCACACGACCGATTGACTTGAAATAGTCCTGAATGAAGAGCAAGTCTTCCACTTCCATAGCCAAGCCAGCCTCACGCTTGTAAGCTGCAAAATCATCCGCTCCGTAGCTAGCAAAAAAGTCTAGGGTCGGAATAGTAGCATCCGACACCGAAAACTCCTGAGCCACCAAAGGAGCATTCAAATCCTTGAAACGCGAATCCACAGGATTGAGCAAATAATTCTTGATAGCAGCCAACTCTTCTTCCTGCACATCACCGTTCAAGATGTAAAGTTGCCCTGTATTGACACGCACCTCCTGGCGACTGCCCAACAAGAGAAGGGCCTCCTGACTGCTTGCAGCCCGCTGGTCAAACTGACCAGGCAAAGCCTCAATAGCAAAATAAACCGCGTCTTCCAAGCCCAGTTCCGCTTCCGACAAGACCTTGTCCGTCACCTGCTCAGTAAAGATGTGCTTGATGGCCTGCTCTAACAAGTCCTCCTCAAGATTGAAAACATCGTAAACCTGCACTAACCGCAAACTTGACAGGCTTGTCAACTGCAAATTATGGGTCAACTCCTTACGAAGAACCTCCGCCTTAATCTGAAAATCCGCCTTCTTCTCAACAAAAATCCGCTTCGCCATTTTTTCCAATCCTTATTTCACTTCCTGTAACTTTGCCAATACGACCTCGTAAACCTCGGTCAAATCCCCGAGACCCCGACGAAAAACATCCTTGTCCAGATGATTACCATCCGCATCCCACAGACGGCAATTGTCCGGCGAAAATTCATCCGCCAATAGAATATGACCATCCTTGTCATAGCCAAATTCTAGTTTAAAATCGACCAAGCGCAGACCAATCTGAGCAAACAAATCCTTCAAGAAATCGTTGATTTTCCGCGTTTCTGCCTTGATATAGGCAAGGTCCTCCGCACTTGCTAAATCCAGAAAAGCAACGTGTTCGTCATTGATAAAAGGATCATCTAAGTCATCGTTTTTATAGTAAAATTCTACAATCGGCGTCGCAAGTTCTATCCCTTCTTCCACCCCAAAGCGTTTGGAAAAAGAACCAGCCGTGATATTGCGCAATACCACTTCCAGCGGAATAATGTCTACCTTTTTATTGAGCTGCTCGGTATCAGACAGGCGTTTGATAAAGTGGGTTGCAATTCCTGCAGCCTCCATCTTTTCAAAAATCAAGGAAGAAATCAGATTGTTGAGTCGCCCCTTGCCAACTACCTCTTCTTTCTTCCCACCATTAAAAGCCGTTGCCTGATCCTTGTAAACCGCCACAATTTGCTGGTCATCCGTCGTTGCGTAAATATCCTTAGCTTTTCCTGAATAGATAAGGTCTGTTTTCATGAAAATGTTCGCCTTTCGTAAGATATACTAGTCTTTCACTCTATCTTATCAAATAATATTCGTCAATTCAAAAAATAACCTAATCATTTACAAAAAATAAAGAAAAACGCCCGTAAACTACGAACATTTTTGTTTTTCATCATAAATAAAATCTGCTATATCAGCCAAGGTCTCGAATCGCTCAATGGCAGCATCTGGCACGTCGACACCAAATTCATCTTCCAAATTAAGAACAAATTCCATGACCTCAACTGAATCTTGGGCAATATTGTCCATCAAGGAAGAATCAGGCTGGACAAGAAAGTCCTCTCCCTTCTCCTCTTGAATCATCTCCACAATCTTCTGATAAACTTGCTCTCTAGTCATGATTGTTCTCCACTGGTGAAAATTTGGCCACTGATTTTTCTACTATATTGGCATCCAAAATCTGACGAACCTGCTTTATCGTATAGAAAATAGCTGTTGCATCGCTAGACCCGTGTGCCTTAATAACCGGAGCTTTGAGTCCTAATAAGACCGCACCGCCTGCTGTCTTGTAATCCAAGGCTCCTAGAGCCTTCTTCAAGGTCGGTTTGAGCAAGAGACCACCGATTTTGGCTAGGAAACTACCTGATTTGATAGCACCTGTTAACTGACCGACGATAGACTTAGCCGTTCCTTCAACTGTTTTCAATACAGCGTTTCCCGTGAAACCATCGGTCACAACCACATCAGCAACGCCGTTGAGCAACTCACGCGCCTCCACATTGCCGATAAAGTTGATAGACGGTTCCTGACTGAGAAGAGCAAAAGCCTCTTGATGCACAGGTGTTCCCTTTGTTTCCTCCGTACCATTGTTCAAGAGAGCCACGCGCGGATTCTTGACCCCACGCACATGCTCTGCGTAGAAGGAGCCCATAATCCCATACTGATAGAGGTGATGGGCTGTATTTTCTGCATTGGCCCCCAAATCCATCATATCAAATCCCTTGCCATCCATAGTCGGCAGAGTGGACATGAGTCCGGGACGATCAATATTCTTAATACGACCGACAACAAAGACACCTGCCGCCAGAAGAGCCCCCGTATTTCCAGCTGATAGCACTGCATCCGCCTGCCCATCCTTAACAGCCTGAGTCGCCAAAACCATAGAAGAGTTTTTCTTGCGACGAATAGCTCGAACTGGTTCATCATCCGAATTGATTTTCTCATCCGTATGGATAATGGTCACTCGCTCCGACGCTGTCAAATAGGGCTTGATTTTAGCCTCATCCCCATAGAGCTGAATTTCAATATCCGAAAATTCCTTGAGGGCCTGATTAACCCCTTCAATGACCGCCTGAGGGGCATGGTCCCCACCCATAGCATCTACTGCAATACGTTTCATTCGTTTTCCTCATTTTCTTTCTTCATAATCTGCCCCCAAGACGACAAATCATCGATAAATTTCTTGGACTTCAAGTGAATACCGACATATTCCTCATAGAGCTGGTCGATAAAGAGCCGCAACTTCCGTTTCATGTCCGGCTTGATCGAAATGGTTTCTAAATCATCAAAAGAAATGGCCTGAAATTGGTCCAGCAAGTAGGGCACATTGGGGTCCAGATGAGCCCTTCGTTCATCCTTATGATAATGTTGCGGACAGAGAACGCCACTGTATTGATAGGAATAGTCAAAAGGCAGACCAACTCGGTGACAAAAAGCACACTCGTGAAAATTAAGCCCAATTCCAAACCGCTCCAGCAGTTGAATTTCAAAAATATTGGTCAAAATCTCATAGTCCAAGCCCGATTCCATCAAATCCAAAGTCTTAACCAAAAAGGCAAAGAGCGGCGCATCATGAATCCTATCCTGCAAGGCAGCATCCGCCAAGGCCATCAAATAAGTTGCGTAGCTGAGCTTGAAAATATCCCCATTGATTTCCTTGAAGAGCTGAACCTGATGAAAATCCTCGATGTAGCACAGACCCTCTTCATTGATTTTGACAATAAAATCCGCATAGGTCAAGGGCTGAATAGCCGCAACCAGCTTGGACTTAGAGGCATGTTTCACGAAAAACATCCGCTTGCCAGCCTGTTCCGTAAAAATCTTGACCAACTTGTCGTCTTCTCGGTAATTGCGATTATAAAGGACTAATCCCCTTGTCTCAATTCGCTCCATTTTCTTCTAAAAACTCTTTTAAACGGACCATGGCTGTTTGGATAGACTCCATGCTGGCTGCATAGGAAATCCGCACATAGCCCTCACCATATTGACCGAAAGCCGCACCCGGAATAAAGGCCACCGCCTTTTTCTGGGCAAATTCCTGTAAGAAGCTAAAGGAATCTTGACTATAGCCCGCAGGAATTTTCGCAAAAATGTAAAAGGCGCCATCTGGCTTGATAATCTTAAAGCCCAACTCCGTCATCTTCTCGATAATATAATCCCGACGCTTGATGTACTCCGCTCGCATCGGTAGAGCATCATCCTTACCATTTTTCAAAGCCTCAACCGCACCGTACTGCATAGCTGTCGATGCCGCTGTCACCAAGTACTGGTGGCTCTTGATAATCTGCGTAATAATAGGAGCCTGACTCATAATCAAACCAATCCGCCATCCCGTCATAGCATGGGATTTGGACAGACCTTGAATGAGAATGGTTTGCTCAGGCAAAAACTCCGCAATCGACGTATGAGGCTGACCTGTGTAGGTCAATTCCGCATAAACCTCATCAGACAAGACAAAGATTGGGTATTTGCGCAAAACGTCCGCAAAGGCCGCAATCTGTTCACGTGAATAGGTCACACCAGTCGGATTAGCAGGATAGTTGAGAATGACCGCCTTGAGCTTGTCTCCCTGCTCGATAATGGCTTGTTCCAGCATCTCTGGTGTCAATACAAAATCATTGGCCGTCGTATCAATTTCCACAATATCTGCCCCGACCATATTAACAATCGGCTCATAACCAGGATAAGCTGGCGCAGGCAAGAGCACCGTATCTCCAGCTTCTAAGATAGCCACCAAGCTAGCCGACAAAGCCTCTGTCGCTCCAATAGTTGACAGGATTTCTGTTTCTGGATTGTAGGACAGATTGTACTTTTCAAATACAAATTCCGCTGCCGCCTGACGCAATTCCAAAAGACCTGCCATACCAGTATAATAACTCTTGTTGTCATCAATGGCCGCCTTAGCCGCTTCCTTGACATGGTCTGGCGTCGTAAAATCAGGCTCGCCCAGCGTTAATTTCAAAACTCCAGGAATATGAGAAATCGACTGATCAAACTGACGAATCATAGACACTTCAATTCGATTGAGATTTTTATTAAAACGATCTAATAAATTCATACATTCACCTCAAAAAGATATAGGTTTATTATAATACATTTCCAGCAGAATGAACAGAAAAAAAGAAGAGAAGCTTGCGCTCCCCTTTACCCTCATTATCTTTTATGTGATTCAAACAGCGGTGACAGCGGACGTTTTTCATGGATACGAATAATCGCTTCCGCCAACAAATGCGCTATAGAAATCTGCTCAATCTTATCAATCAAACGGTCTTGTGGAATCTCAATGGTATCCAAGACAACCAGTTTCTCTATGGCTGACTTACTGATATTATCCATAGCAGGTCCAGACAAGACAGGGTGGGTACAAGATGCATAGACAGCTGTTGCACCAGCTTCGGCCAGAGCATCTGCCGCATGGCAAATTGTTCCTGCCGTATCAATCATATCATCAATCAAGATACAGGTCTTGCCCTTAATATCACCGATGATATTCATAACCTCAGAAGTATTCATCTTATCGACACTACGGCGCTTATCAATAATGGCAATCGGTGTTTTCAAGAATTGGGCCAACTTCCGTGCACGGGTCACACCACCATGGTCTGGAGATACAACCACATAACCATCTCCCATCATGCCACGACGCTCAAAATAATCTGCAATCAAAGGCGCACCCATCAAATGGTCGACCGGAATATCAAAGAAACCTTGAATTTGTGCCGCATGGAGGTCAATGGTCAAGAGACGATTTACACCTGCGGTCTCTAACATATTAGCTACTAGTTTTGACGTAATTGGCTCACGAGAACGAGCCTTACGGTCCTGGCGTGCATAACCATAGTATGGCACCACAACGTTAACTGACTCAGCAGAAGCCCTCTTCAAGGCATCTACCATAATTAAAATCTCCATCAAGTTATCATTTACAGGAGAACTTGTTGATTGAAGGATGTACACATGGCTACCACGAATCGATTCTTCGATATTTACCTGGATTTCACCATCAGAAAATTGACGAACACTTGACTTCCCTAAAGGAATTCCCATTTCTTTTGCTACTTCAGCTGCAAGCTTTTGATTGGATGATAAAGCAAACAACATTAAGTCAGAAAACGCCATGACTGCCTCCTAAAAATTTCTACTTATCTATTTTAAACCTTTTTTCTCCATTTTTCAAATAAAAATAGAACGCCTCCAATAGACGTCCTATGAAATTTTAATTTGGATAAATGTAGCCAGCAATTCCTGAGGAGCTAGCATTAAACCAGCCACGGAAATTACTTACATAACGATTACCGTTAAAGTTTGATTCCATTACCTGAATTTCAGATCCATTTACAGCTGTTACTACTGCAACGTGACCATAGTAAGAATTGGTCCATACTGCAACTGCGCCAACTTGTGGTGTCGAACCAGTTCTGAAACCAGCTGCAGCTGCAGAACCAAGCCATTGACCACCATTACCCCAGTAGTTTCCTACCCAAGGAGCAATCTGTTTAACACCCCATGTACATTCACCTACAGGATAAGTATTACCTGCAGAGTAAGTAACAACTGGTGTGGCAACCGTTGTCGCTTCAGCAGCCGGTGTAGCTGCCGCAACTGCTGGAGCAGGAGCCGGTGTAGCTTCCTGTGCTTGAGCTGGCGTCTCTGCCGCAGGAGTCGCAGGAGCTGGTGTGGCAGCTGCAACAGTATTAGAAATAACTGGCGCTACAGCCTGTCTTTGTTTAGCCGCAAGCTCAGCTTGACGAGCCTGATAAGCTGCTTGCTCTTCAGCCGCCTTACGCGCTGCTTCTTCAGCTGCTGCTTTTTGAGCAAGCAAAGATGCTTTTTCATTTTCAGCAGTTGCTTTTTCAGCAGCCAAGTTCAATTGAGCTGCTTTCAAAGATGCTTCTTGTGTTTTCAACTCAACCGCTGCATCTTCTAATTTTTGCTTGTTAGCATATACAACGTTAATCGCTTCTTGGTTAGCGATTTGTTTTTCTTCAATAGCTTCTTTATCTAATTTTTGTTGTTCCAACATACGTTTGTTTGCCGAAACAATTTCACGCATAGCGTTAACACGAGATACTGCATCAACGAGCGATTTTGAATCCAATACAGTATTGATATAGCTAGTTGCAGAACCATTTACTTGAGCACTACGAGCTTGCTCTTTTAAGACACCATCACGTGAAACAATATCCGCAGACAGACGCTCAATTTCAGCGCTCAATTGAGCAGATTCTTCTTCTAACCGTTCATTTTCTGCATTCAATGCATCCTGTTCTGCATAGATGGCATTGACTTTTCCTTGAAGTGCTTCAACCTCTGCTTGTGCTGAAGCTTGTTGAGCTGCAATCGAATTTATTTTCTCATCTTGAGCGGCAATTTTACTATCAGTATCATTTGCACTGATTGTCGCTACATTACCTACTTGAGAAAGAACGATCGTGCTCAAAAATAGTGTAGCAATTACTTGTTTCTTCATATTGCAAGATACTCCTCTATACTTTCTGACTTCTATTATTCTATCACAAAAAATGCGCCCTAATATTACGCGTTTATTACACTTTTATGTCTTAACTGTGATGGAAAAAAATCGGCCTAGCCATGGATAAATAAATATAAAAATCAGAGTATTGATAATCAGAGTTGGAAGTAAATGATAGAAGAGAAAAATGAAAATAGACAGATGAGATAAGCTAAACACTCGTGCCAAAAGAAAGCCAATCATTTCAAAAAAGAAAATCATGACAAACTGCATCATAAGCAAGGTCCCAAATTTCCAAGATAACTTATCACTAAAATAATAAACGAAATACAAGAGAACTGGGAATAATACCGTAGCTACACCAATAAGATCTAAGTAATAAATATCAAAAAGAAAACCTAAAATAGCCACTGGAAGAACTGTCTGAGAAAAACGACATTGCAAACTAACATACAAGGCATAGAAAAAAAGAAGATAGGAACTCGCTGACAAAAATCCCGGTAAAAAATTTGTATACAAGAGGGCTAGTTGCCCATCCAATAGAAAAATAAGCACAGATAAACTTAGGAGTAGAATAGGAAACCATTTATTTCTCATATTATTTACCAACCATTAACACCGAATATAGATTGGAAAAATCAGCCGCAGGTGAGACAAATACAGATTTTTCACTGCTACTTGCATTTTCCTGCACAGACTGAACCTTCCCCACTGGCAGATTTGCCGGCACAGTTCCACCAAAATCGCTCGTCACAACCTGACTCCCTACCTTTATCTCCCTTTCTTCATTCAACTGCGAAATGATAAAGCTATTTGATTCAACATCATAACCAGATAGAATACCATAAACCGAGTCAGATCCCAGAATAATCTTGACGGGCACTTTTAACTCAAAAGAGTCATTCGTAAACAAGGAAACTACTGAACTAGTCGACGTCATATCTGAAACAAAGCCAATCAAACCATTATTTGACAATACCAAACTGTTTAAGGTTATTCCATCATTTTCCCCCATATCGACCGTTAGGGTCTGGTTCCAAGCCATTGGCGAACGAGAAACAACCATAGCAGCTGTAAAATCTAAGCTAGAATACTCCTCCTTCATAGCAAGATTCTTTCTCAAGTTTTCGTTTTCTTTCACCAAACTTTCATTCTGTGATTGAACATTGCCAAGTGCCATAATTGAAGACTTAAGGTCACTATTTTCATCGTAACTGGCAAATAAGTCTTCTACAATATTCTTCTGTCGCGCTAAGGATTGAAAAGGCCAACCAACAAACCTATGAACAGTTGAAAGTCCATTAGTAACGACTGAAAATCCATTAAATATATTGACCCTCGTCGAAAGAAAAAGCAAAGAAAACGATATAATTACAACTGAAAGAGCGTATAAGAGATAGCGAAAAAATTTATTCATGACTGTCACCCAATTTGTGTAAAATAAAAAGAGATTATCTAACGATATCTCTTTACTACGGAGAATAAGGGATTCGAACCCTTGCGCCAGTTACCCGACCTAACGATTTAGCAAACCGTCCTCTTCAGCCTCTTGAGTAATTCTCCTTAATAACGAATGAAATGGGCACGAGTGGAATCGAACCACCGACCTCACGCTTATCAGGCGTGCGCTCTAACCATCTGAGCTACGCGCCCAAGATGATCTTGGGTAATGGCGCGAGACGGAATCGAACCGCCGACACATGGAGCTTCAATCCATTGCTCTACCAACTGAGCTACCGAGCCAAAAGGAGGATGTGGGATTCGAACCCACGCACGCTTTTACACGCCTGACGGTTTTCAAGACCGTTCCCTTCAGCCGGACTTGGGTAATCCTCCATGAATATGGACCTTGTAGGACTTGAACCTACGACCGCTCGGTTATGAGCCGAGAGCTCTAACCAGCTGAGCTAAAGGTCCAGCAAACAAGATAAAAATAGCGGCGAAGGGGATCGAACCCCCGACCTCCCGGGTATGAACCGGACGCTCTAGCCAGCTGAGCTACACCGCCAAAATAATATCGGGAAGACAGGATTCGAACCTGCGACACCTTGGTCCCAAACCAAGTACTCTACCAAGCTGAGCTACTTCCCGTTATCACTAAAAATAAAGCTCCCCTAATGAAGCATTAAGCGAGTCATGCACC
>NZ_JBRKNW010000019.1:0-33041 GCF_053010325.1 Streptococcus sp. P25B114
GGATTTAGGAACTTTACGAACTTTAAAAACAAGATATATATTGCTTTAAACATCAAAAATGAGAGAACGAATTTCGTCCTCTCTAGGTGTTAGCTTTTCATCTACCCACTACAGTTGACAAAGAGCCAAAAAAGGCCAATGAGCTAACTCATGACCTTCCCAGGACACAAAAGGTTGTGCCACTATTTAGTGTAGCGATTATTAATCAAATCGTCCTTTCTGCAGAACATTTTTCTAGTTTTTGAGATTAGTACGAAATCAGCAAAGAATTTACTGATAAGGACGATTTGACTATCATGTAGCAGTCTATGGAATAGTATAAAACGAGCAACTCTACATTAAAAGTCTACTTTTAAAAAATGGTTTTGACTCATCTATATTAACTAATCTTACTATCTTTCACTATACTTAATAGAGATTCCAAATACTAAAGATAATATTAAAATTGACATTCCTATTATTAAGAAATTAAATAAATTATCAACATCTAATAAAGAGGAAAATATACCTGTACCGATTGGCATGAACAGTACTGCAACAGTAAATATTACCCCGAATACCCTACCTAAATATTGATTACTTACCTGCTTTTGTATAAGAGAGAAAAATTGAATATTGAAAACTGTCAAGAATAGATTAAAAAGCCCTGGTCCCAACATAATAAAAAACTGGTTCTTATAAATTAAATATAAAAATGGAGTAGCAATTAAAAATATACTTGAGACACCCAATTTAACGACTAAACTAAAAATTGATGCATCTTTCTTTAACCTACTACTTAATATTGCTCCTAATAATCCTCCAATAGCTTCTGCTGTCAAGAATAAACCATATAGTCCATCAGATAGATTGATAAACATACGATGAGTATATGGTAATAAAAGATTATATCCGGCTAAGAAGAAATTCACCAAAGAGGATAAAATTATAAGAAATAGAATCTGTTTATTATCAAATATGTACCGAAAACCTGAAGCCATATCACAAAAAATACTTTTTACAGAGAAGCTTACTGCAGCACGTTCAAAATTTAGCGGTTCTATACAAAATATCAAAATAGAAGATATTATAAAAGTAATACCATTTAATAATAAAACACCTTGAAGTTTCAATAAATTGTATAACAATAATGAAAAAATAGGTAGCACTAATCTAATCGATGTACTTGCTGTTTCCAAGTAAGAATTTAGTTTTGAGATGGATTGTTCACTGACTATTTCTTTCGTTAACGCCTTGTATGAAGGAGATGAGAAAGCAAACATTAATGATAGAATCCCATTCCCGACCAACACAAGGTACATTAATATATTTTCGCTCCCGACAAATGATAAAGCTATACAAAACAAACCATTTATTAAGTTTGTTGATATGATAATTTTTTTCCTATGTGAAAGATCAGCAAATACTCCTCCGAACATATTAAAAATAACAGCAATTACTCTTTCAATTGCTTGATACATAGCAACAAGACTTAAGGAGTTAGGAGCAATATTAGCAAGAAATGTATTATTGGCAAAATCAAAGAGCACATCTCCTACTAATGAGATACTTCTACTGGCAACCAAGTAATTAATATTATTTTTCTCTCTATTTTTCATTTATTCTCCGTTACCTTCATTTCTTTTTTCTTTTTTTCTATTTTCTGCATTAATTGTTCTATATATGATGAATCTAATTTGGAAGAGATTATCTTAAAATTACTATTTTCATTAACTAAAATGAAAGTGTCGTCTATATAAAATTCATTATTAATGATTTTCTTTCTTTTTTTAAAAGAACACGGGAGTATCGAAAAATTGGATATACAAAGATAGGTCATTATTTCCCTCCATAAAATATAAGTATTTTCTACATCATCTATCGGAATTAAAATGACATACCTTGACTCTCTCTCTTCTAAGTTCAAAAATTGCGATAAAACAGTTGTACCAATTCCCATACACACACCTGGAGTATTAACTTTATTAAATTTAGAAGTCATAGCATCTATTCTACCACCATCCGCAATATCATAACAGCTTCCGGTTGGATCAGTAATGAAAATTTTGTAGTTCATTCCTGAATAATGACCTGTACCATATAAATTAGATAGAGAAAAGTAAATTGGACAATCCTCAATATATTTGGAAAGAAGTTCACATAATTGAATTACTTTTTTTATTTCTAATTTTATTCGCTCGTCTATTATTTGAGAATAATAGAAAGAGAGATTACTATATAAAATTTTATCAAATTGAAATAATTCAATAATCTTTTCTCTATCTCCCTTCTCTATATCAATTTTTGACATTGCTGAACTAATGTCCCTATTTGAAAATCTTAAATACTCAGACAATCCTGGAGATATTACTTCTAATATTCCTGTATTAGAAATTAAGATATAATTGACCTTAATGTCTTTTAATTCAATTAAGGTTTTCCAAGTTAGATATATTACTTCAACATCAGCAATAGATGATTCAATTCCCCATACGCCAATCAATGTCTGATAAAACATCCTTCTATATCCTGAATATGACGGAATTCGATCCCTAAAAAGTAATCCAGTCTGGATAAACTTTAATGGAACTTGAGTGGATAAATCAGAAACAAATCTTGAAATGCTCATCGCTAAATCAGCTTGTAATACATACTTTGATTTTTCCTTCATACGATGTACTTCAAAAATTTTTGATGGGTGAACTTTAGTTGCCTTTAAGTATCTATCCGCTTGTTCAATTAATGAAGTTTGAATTTGTTCAAAGCCAAACTCCCTAGAGTTTTTTAAGAATCTTTGATGTATCAAATTTATATTTTTAATCTCATCATCGAAAAGATCATACATTCCCGTTATTTTTGTTTCTTTATATTCCACTTCTTAATCCTTCTCAAGTATTAAACTGACTTCTCCACCTATAGGAACTAGATAACTTGGATGCGTATGCCCACAGTCAAAATCCAACAATATAGGGATATCCCGCTTGTCAACGAAATTTTGAAGAAGCCAGATAATTTCATCTCTTCTTTCAAAATATTCAATTTTAGAAATGATCAAGCCAGATATTTTATCAAAAACCCCATGCAATGCTAATGTAGAAAAATTTCTATACAGTCTCCCAAAATCGCTAAAAGTTTCTTCCAATAATAGAATGGTATTTTCATCTATTTTGGGCATATAAGAAGTACCTATAATCCCAATAATTGTATCTAAATTTCCAGCAATTAATGTCCCTTTTGCTCGTCCATATTTATATATATGCCATTCGTTTTCTTTAATTGTCTTTGGTTTTACAAAAATTTCCCAATTTGATCGTTCATCTGTCCAGTAAGGTGGTTGTTTATAACTGATATCTCTATTTTCTTCACTAAAGAGAATATCATTCAATGAATGATAGCTTAACTCATTAAAAGGGGGAAATTCTCCGTAATTGCAAATCAAACTCTGTGACATAAAAGTAATCTTGTTTGTTTTAGCATATAAAGCTAATGCAATCGCTGTTGTATCTGAATAACCAATAAATATTGAGTTGCTTTTTCTATACTTCTCATAGTCCAAATAAGGCAAAACAGAATTTGAATTATATCCCCCTATACTTGTGATGACAATATCCACTTGATTAAATAGTTGATTAATTTCTTCGCTTCTTTCAAATACACTTCCCGATAGTTGATTTTGACAAATTTTTCCTGCTAATATCCCATGAGTGACCTTAAATCCTTTTTGTTCTAAAAAACTTATCCCTCTATCATATCGTTTCTTATATAAGAAGCTACCAGAAAAAGATGGAGAGCACACTCCTATGGTACGCTCCAAATTTCCTAATTTTTTTTGATGGTAAATGAATTTAATAATTTTTTCATTTCCTCCTGTAAGGTTTCATAATTTTCATTTTCTAAGCAGACATATCCAAATCTTTCATTACTCCAGTTAATGGGTGTTGGTAAAACTGAACCCTCACTTTTTAGCATCCCACTATAAAATATTTTAGATTCTTTCGGAATTTCATAATCAATTCCTTCAAACTTTTTCCCATAATCTTCTGGACGTAATTTGAAAAATACAATTCCAGAAAATCGATCTGTTTGTGTATCTACAATTTTTCGAATACCCATTCTAGCATGGACATAGCTATCATAGAAATTAAAACTTTTATCTGCGAAACTATTCGTCATAAGTTTCGGAATAAAATCACCGCCAATTCTAGCACCGATTTCAATTAAATAAATTTCTCCATTTTTATCAACTCTAAATTCTGCATGTGAGGAAACATTATGTAATCGCAATACATTGTGTAGTAATTCTCCCCATTTTAATACTTTCTCTTTTAAGTGATAAGAAATATTAGCTGGGAAGATGTGACCAACTTCATCCATAAAAATTTTATCATCTACAATTTTTTGAGTAATTCCCAATGGATAATATTCAGAGTTTACGATAATACTCTCTAGACTGTATTCCTCTCCTTCTATATACTCTTCGACAAGAACTCGAGGCTCCAAATTGTAAATATCACCTAGTTCATATACTGAGTTGGCGATGTAAACAGGAAACTTAACCGAAAGGAGTTGCCCAACAACTTGTTGCAGTTCTGAAAAATTATTTACTTTTTTTACACCAATACTAGATAAAAAAGAAGTTGGTTTAACAATCAAAGGATATTCCCAATTAATTAATTTTACTGTATCAGAAAACTGATCAATAATCCTATATCTTGGTGTTTTTATTCCTGTAGCCTCACAAACCATCCTCATTCTATCTTTAAATCTAAATGGTTGAGAATCTAATTTAGAGATTGGGCTTAAATTAAGTTCTTTAGAAATGTCATCTGCAATATGTGTCATTGCCTCATCCCAACAAGCAACCGCATCAATGTTAGTTGAAAGTTCTCTAATCTTTTCAACTACTTTTCCCCAATTTTTAAATTCAACTACAATTGAATCATTAAAAATTTCAGGATACATAGGAGGAATTTCGGAGATAGAGATAAACTTAAAGTCTCCATTATCTTTTATGTAATCATAACACAAAGTAATCTCAGGTCCTCCACCTACTACCAATACAGTTTTTTTCATTTGCATAATCTTCTCCTTTCAATTAGACATCATTTACGGAACGATATTTTCATTATTTGATCGACTGATTAGTGGAATTTTTCTAATATCTTCACAGCCTAAAATCCACATTATAAATCGTTCAACTCCTAAACCAAAACCTGATGTTGTTTTTGGTGATAGTGTTTTCATTTGTAGATACCATTCATATTGATCCCTATCAACATTGAGATTAGACATGTTAGTTAATACTTCATCCACTGTATCACAACGTTCGCCACAACCTACCACTTCGCCAATTCCCATTAGTAAATCGGCATTTCTTGTAGTTTCCTTATCATCATCTAATTTCTGATAAAATGGAACACTCTTTGCAGGATAATTTGTAACCCAAACTGGACTTCCATAATGCTCTAATATTTTCTTCTCACCTAAATTTGTTAATTGGTAGAAATTATGAATCTCATCTTTTACAAAAGCTTTTTCATCATTCAGTAATTTTCTTATCTCATGAAATCTAACACGTGGAATATTCAACTTCAAGAAATTCTCAATATGGGTTAAATCATATTGTTGTGACAGTAAAAATTCCTTATGCTCTTCTAATAATTTATGACATAAAAATTTTAAATAGTCATCAATCAGAATCATAACATCTTCTAAAGTTCCATTTATCTCACTTTAGCTATGATAAAATTGTGATAGATGTCTTTTGTCTGTCTCTTCTCCTCTAAATGTCGGCATTACATAGTGAACTCCTAATTTATCAGGGAATAAACGAAGAAGGTATTCAAGATGGAACTGCATTGAATCTGCAAGATACACCTCGTTCTCAAATAATTTAATCTTTACAGGTAGAGAGTCACTTCCTAATCCCATAGGACTAGTTATACTTCCAGTTGTCACCGGTAAATGTACACTTATAATTCCTTTACTTCTAAAAAATTCAAAAGTAGCATTTGTTATTGTTGAATGGATTAATCCAACAGTTCTTAAAAAAGTATCACTATTTAATATCTTCAAAAATTTGTTATCAACTATAGGGGTATTATTAGACATCCCACTCTTCCTCCTCTTTACATATTGTATATGGATCCATAAAATCATCTTCAAAGAAAAATTCTCGCTGTTCAGCATTAGCAGTATTCCTCAAAATAACAATCATAAATGATAGATATTCATGATTATTATTGAAAATATCCATTATCTCATACCATCGTTTTCTAACAGCGTTTTTTACTAGATCATCTTCACCTTTTAGGGGGTTAGAGCTTTCAATAATATAATCAACATACTCATTCAATGTCTGTAGACTGCGTTTCCTCATTTTTTTCTCTTTGAAGTTATATAACTCAAATCCAGAATTTAAAAACAACTTCAACCAATAAGCTCTACGCAGAGGCCTTATCGGAAAACCTAATACTTTTTCTAAATCAGTTAAGATTTTTTTGGGAACTGGTTTATGATAAAACAACTGTGTTACAGCTAAAAAACCATTAGCTTTTAAAACTCTACGGTATTCTGAAACTGCTATTTTTCTACTTTTTTCTGCAATAAAGCCGTTCGCACCTCCTGTGACAATAAGATCAAAATACGAGTCACTAAATCTTAAATCGCTTGCATCTCCAATTTCAAATGATACTTTTCTCTGTACCTCAGCGGATTCGCCACTGAGTAGTTCTTGAGATTTTTTTACTGCATTTGCATTTACATCTATACCAATAATTGTAGGATCATCCAAAATTTTAGCCAGTTCAATAGATGTAAAGCCCGTATTAGAACCAATTTCTAAAATATTTGATTTTTTAGAAATATGAGTATAATTAACAATCTCAGATATTGTTCTCTTTCCTCCAGGACAACGATTAGTCTCTTCAATGTAAGACAATAAATCGACATAATTCATCTTTTCAATCAACTCTAATTTTTCATTTATGCTAGCCATTATGACTCTCCTATCTATATTTTTGAATAATACATTCAAGACTATAAGCCTTTAGGATATTCCTAAAGGCTTAGGTGTGCACCTAAGCAATTTATCCACCGACGATAATAATTATATCCATAACCAACATCATTATTGGTATGAGCTTTAAAATTTTCTTCATCACAGGCTTCCTTTCCGTTTTTATTTATTGTACAATAAATAAAACTAGAAAAATTTTTCGTTGGGAAAGTGGGAAATTAAATGAAATCAACTCTTGGAAAAACATTGAGAAAAGTAAGACAAGGGAAACAAATCAGTCTACATTGTGTAGCAGATGAGCATCTCTCTAAGTCACAAATATCTCGTTTCGAACGTGGAGAGTCAGAAATATCTTGTGCTCGACTCATCAATATTTTAGATAAATTAAACATTTCTTTAGATGAGTTTCTTATTCTTCATAATAGTGATTATACTAAAACAGAATCATTTGCTAATTTAATACAATACATTCGTAAACAATATTCATCAAAGAATATAGATAATATAACCTCTTTACTTTCAAACTCTTCAAAATATAATTTAAATCCGTATGAGAGAACCATGGTAAAATCTATTCTACATACACTGGACAATAATATTGTTCCAACAGATGAAGAGATACTTCAACTAATAGACTACCTTTTTAAAATTGAAAAATGGGGTTACTACGAAATCATATTATTGGGAAATTGTGTTCGAACAATAAAATATGAATCTTTCTTCTTGCTCACCAAAGAAATGTTAAAAAATTATATATACTCTTCTTTGAATAAGACTAATAAAAAGTTAGTTACTCAGCTATCTATTAACTGTTTAATATCAAGTATTGATGTCAAACAATTGGAAAACTGTAAATATTTAATACAGGAGATATCACTATTACTAGAGAACGAACTAAATTATTATGAGCAGACAGTTTTCCTCTACGCACAAGGATACTTTGAATTCAATAACGATACTGAGACTGGAAAATTTAAGATGCAACAGGCATTACAAGTTTTTGAAATACTTAGAGAAGAAACTATTCATAAGCAATACTTAGAGCACTACTTAAAAGTTATAGAAAAATAGACCAAGCTTATTCTCGATAAAAAATCGCAAACAATCTAAATATATTAGCAATTATTAATTTCCAGATTTTGATAGTTACTTGCGATTTTGCCATTCTGACGACTACACTGCTGCAAGATTTCAAGGAATCATGACCACCCGTCTAATGGGTGGTTTGAACAAGGGCTATAAGCCCATAACACCAGCCAGCGCCTAAAGACGCTGGCTTTCACCTTGTTCAAGCCTAACTGCTTTTGACTCATCACTAGCCTCTTAAAGAGGCGTTAGTACTACTTGCCATTATCCCTAAAGGGATCTTCATATTCTTTCACACTCAGTTTATCAAGTGCGATATCATGTTAATTCGCCTTCTTATTTCTAAACTCATGAAAAAATCATCCACTGGATAATTTCTTTGCTCCTGTATATATTTTTTAATCGTGGCTTCATTAGGTCCTACCGTGCTCACGTAATAACCCTCTGCCCAAAAATGGCGATTCCCAAACTTGTATTTAAGATTAGCGTGTTTATCAAACATCATAAGAGCACTCTTACCTTTTAAATTGCCCATGAAACTGGAAACGCTGATTCTTGGTGGAAGACTAACTTGCATGTGAACATGATCTGGCATTAAATGTCCTTCTATAATTTCAACACCTATATAACTACACAAACGGCGGAATATCTCTCCTATACTGCTTCGATATTGATTATAGATGACTTTTCGTCTATAATTAGGGGTGAACACAATGTGATATTTACAATTCCACTTTGTGTGTGATAAACTATGTGCTTTTTGAGCCATATTTTTCTCCTTTCGCTTTACTTTAGGCTTGAACACCTTTATTGTATCGCGATTGGAGTTTTTTTGGCATAACCTTTGATGCGCACCCGCATAGCGGGTGGTTTATTTGTTTCGCACCTGCGGAGCGAAACGGACTAAAGTCACATAATACAAAACTTTCAGCTGAAACGTAAATTTCAGTTTAAAGTTCTTAAGGATTATGTGCCGTCACCCTGTTTATCATAAAGTAGATACTCTAAAATAAATTAAAGTTAAGATTGCAACACCACTTAGAAGCAATGAAAAGTTTTTATCCTATAGAGATTCTTTTAATTTTTTATTAAAATTAAACTATTTTAGAAATTCTAAATCTCCAAATCAATACGTGTAGTCTGTAATCTGTCCCGACTTAGAATATCTACCAAGCTCTCCAACTTTCTCACATGATGTTCATAGTCATCTATTTCTCTATTCAGATGTTCTTGACAACCTTCTATCTCCTTCTCCACCTCCTCCAGTTTAATGGCCGGTGTCAGATTCATCTTAGCATAATCATACCTAGCTAACCGTCTGTTCTCTGGGTCTGAGTTGTTGAGATTGAGCAGGACTTCTGCGACCTTATTCAGATGAGCAACCTTATCCTGCAAATCCGTAATGGTCAAATCCAGCTGGGCAATTTCGTTGATGAGTTCGTCTTTGATTTCTTGGTAGGACTGGTTGTTGAGGTCTAGCTCGATAAAAAAATTGAGCTCTGCTATTTTCTCTTTGAGGCTGGTCATGGTCGGGCGTCTGCGTTTAGGGATATGCTTACTGTCCTGAGTGAGTTGGCGGATTAACTCCCGTCCTCGCATGTAGCGGTTGAAGTCAGAGTTCTCTTTATTGTAGATGAAAAACTGGGCTGTCTCTCGAATAAAGACATGGTAGGACTTGCCCTGCTCGCTCTCATGAATATCCAGGTTACGGTTTGGTATGAAGACCAAGCCGTCTTTTTTGATACCATAATTGATTCTGACAAAGAGACCGTCCTTGACTAACTTGTCAATCTGGTGCTCCGCTAATGCAACTTCAAACTCCTGGACCTGGTCTCGTTTTTCTTTGAAATCCTTATAGGCCGCCAAGAGTTCCTCAATTGGGAGCTTATTCTGGTTCTGCTCTTCTTGGTAGGCTTCAAAGTCTGAGACCAGGTTAGCCAAGTCATGTTCTGGTGTGATGTCGCTTTTATCAAAATAATCCTCCAAGAACTGGACATTGTACAAGTGTTTTGTGCTGACCTTTTTATTCTCCATGGAAATGGTTCGGTCGCCCTCTTTCAAGGTAAAGGTCACATGCTTTTTCTTCGGGGAGATTTTCAGGTTTAACTGCTCTGCTATTTCCAAAAGATGAGAGAGGTTTCGTGCTCTGGGCAAGAGAAAATCCAGTCGCTGCTCAATAGCTCGTGCCGCAAAATGCTCTCTGAAATAATCCTCGGTGTAGGGCTGGCGCTTATACAGCTGATGGCCGCGAATGACCTGCTTCATGTCTCGGTCGGTCATGAAAAATCTGGCATGCTTGCGAGAGAAATCCATCTCCACGTTGAGAGCGGGAGCCTTGACCACAAAGTCCTCAAAGTTCTTGCTGTTCTCCATGAGAAAATAGAGCCGCTGCTTGAGTTCAAACTTGTGATTGGTCTTGCGATAAGTTTCAAACTTCTCATGCGAATAGCGATTGGGCGGAATAATCTTTGCTCCTGCTTCCTTGGCCAAGCGGTCAGAAATCATGCGAAGATTCCTCTCCTGGGCATAGTCCCACTTGAGCTTCTTCTCAGAATTGAGGTCAATGGCATTTATCAGGATATGATTATGGATATGATCCTTGTCTGTGTGAGTCGTGACGATGAAACGAAAGTTGCCCCCTGTCAACTCCTTGATAGTCTCGTAACCAATGCGATTAATTTCCTCTGGTGTCAGCTTGTCTTCAGGAGAAAATGATTGAATCAAGTGGTGGGCATGGATTTTGGTATGCTTGAGTTGCTGGCGGTCGTTTCTGGAATCATAGAGCCGATCATTGTTGGTCAAGTTTGCCTGATACATCTCCACCAATTCCTCATAGCTGGGAAAGTCCAAGTAATTGCTCATGCCAAAATCAGAGACCAGTTTCAGCTTCTTCGTCTTTTCTGGATTGAGAATATACTTGATGAGGCTCTTACGATACTTGGTGCTATGCACCGCAAAGTGTTTAGTGACGACCATAAAACTCCTTCAGCTGCTGGCACTTGATGTTAAAGTCCTTCTCCACTTCCTTGATGAGTTGATTAATCCCCTGCACCAAGAGCTCACGGTCGATTGATGTTAGAAGATGAGTTTGATTGACGGTCCGTGCAATTTGGTTTATGTTATTTCCGATACGTTTCAGTTCAAAGACCAGGTCGTCATAGTTACTGGTATCAATGGTCAGAAAGGTCGTATTGGGATTGAGCAGCACCTTTCTGGCATAAGCAGAGAAATTTTTACAGCCACTCTGCCCGATATGGTCGTTCAAAGTTGCTAACTCCTGGTCCGTCAGAAAGACTTTTTTGAGATTGGTTCGGTAACGATTTTCCATGTCTATCCTCCCATGTATTTGTCACGAAAATCTGTACTGAGTAGGATAGACTTCTCGACTTCTGCCATCAACTCCTGCACACAGGTTAGGATAATTCGCAAGTGCTCTGCCGTGACCTGCTGGGTCTGTTCGGCCATGATAGTCACTTGTAAAATGTCTCGACTGATTTGTTCAATCTTCTGGGACTGCCAGAGGGCAAACCAATCCGTTACTGCCTGCTTCCTCTCAACCAAGTCCATCAACTTTTGACGGACAAAGGGAGAGAATTGCTCTGCGTGTTCCTGCTTCATCAGCTCCTGAATCTGCTCCAGTTCCTCTGGTGTCAGATTGATCTCCTTACGGATAATGCGATAGTGGTCTGTCATCTCGTTATACTCCTTCTCTACTTGCCTCTATCGGGTCTAACCCGATACCGTATCAGATACGGGGGGCTTCCTTCAGCCTCATCACTTCGCTTTTCGGCTTTTGCGAGCTCAGTTATTGTGTCCACAATAACCTAAAATCTAATCGCCAGCTGAACCCAAACCTTACAGGTTGGTCAGCCGACGATAAGAAAACATGGTGGCTTCGCCCCCAAACCCCCAAGAAAAAGTCAAGGGTTGATTTTCTAAAACTAGATAGAGTGTAACAAGAGAGAGCTGAAAAAATTATCACAGGAAAAGAAAAAGAGCCATTTGGCTCTCGAAAAATTTCTGAAATGAAATAGCTTAACCTAAAACTTCAAAATCATCACTACCATCGGCTTCACCTGTTAGACACGTGAAGCACATGTAGCTCCCTACCAGTGCACTCCCTGCTACCCAAATAGGAGATCCACAATTCATACACCTTGCCCCTCCTTCTTTTTCTTCAAGTACTGCACGCAAGGTTTCTTCAAGCTCTTTGGGATTGATGTCTGGATTATTATTGGTAGTCAATTCGACAAATTCTTTGATTGAAATAAGATTCAATACTTTACCTCCGTTCTAATCTATTTTTTAGTCCGTGTCCATCTAAGCACTTATCATATCTTTATTGCCAATAAATCCATCCAATTTTTTGGAAAACCATAGTGTCTCAAATCCACTTGTTCTTGATTACTTTCTTCCAGAAGCTTTTGTAATTTTTTATTCCAAAAATTCTTAGTTTCTATGGACATTGACAAGATAAGATGTCTCATTGCTATAAAATAGATAAATAGTGTCTTGCTATCATTCTCTGAGTCTGTCACTAGCAACTCTCTGTCAGAATGATGAAAAGCTGGCAGTATATGGTGTAAGCGACCATATAATCTGCCATTGTGTGAGCAAATATTCCTAAGATAACGAAGAGCGTTACACCAAGACAATAAGATTTTAGCTGGAATGTTATCATCCTTGTCCAAGGGAAGACTAATATAGGCAGCAACCTTATTTCGATATTCTGGTTGTAGGGCAACGAGGAAGGACGCTATATTTCCAAATGTCATTAAACGAAAAACGGTCCAAGGTAACACGACCCCATATTGGTTAATCTGATTCTTGATTGTGGCATCATCTTGTTTTTCCAAAATCAATCGTGACAAATGATATTTTGTTTTCAAAACAATATCCAGCCTCTTAGGATTTTCTTTTCGGTATTTAGATTGTTCTGAATAATAGAGAGTATCATCTTCAAAAATATAAGAAGTTTTATTGTATCCAATCGTCAGAGCATCAGCTGTACTCTTCTTCAAAAAAACTTCGATACGCTCCAATATCTCTTGAAGAAAATTTCTAAAGTAGCTATCAAATAAGTAAACTCTTTTTGCTTCTATGTATTTTCTGTCCACCAACTTCCCATATTGAGAGAATGATTGGAAGTCTATATCTCTTAAAAAGTCAATACAATCCTGTTTATAAAAATCATCATTCCCATTGTATTTGAAAGACCAGTTAGAGTTTTCTTTCATATGGACATATAACTGTTCTTCAGTTAAAGCCGGCTCAAGAGAACATTTTAATTGAGTTGGTGCTAATACTGGTCTATAAACCAACCTAGTTTTATCAGTAATATCTAAATCTAACGGCAAATAGTCCTTAAAATTTATTAATTCAAATACATTATTAGGCATAAAATATCTCTCCGCAATATGAAAAAAGGCCACCTAGTTATACATTGCTGTACCTTCGATGACTTCTAATCTAACTAAATTATACCACAACACCTCCTACTAAGCAAGAAATATTTTTACTTCGTTTGATTCAACGATGACACATATTTCAAAAAACAGGCCAAAATAATTGGTCTGTTATTTGTTATTATTGCTCTCTCGCCTACCTTGTCTAAATCTCTCAATGTTTTTTTCCAACTGCTCAGTATTCAGTTTATTTTTCGCTTCTTGGATTGACTTATCAAGAATTTGTTCCTCATCGGTTATAATGTCCCTAGATATTTCCACTCTCTCACTAGACTTGAAACTTGAATCAAAGACCACATCTAGGAGTTGTTCTACTTTGGTTAATTCAGTATCTGACATCTCAGATAGTCGATGAATCAGTCGTTTAAATTGATCCTGGTTCTGTTTTTTCTTTTGAAAAAATTTCATTATCTTCTCCTTCAATTGTAAAAAGGTAGCCCGCATAGGACTACCTGACTTATAAATCATCAATGGCTACTGAAATAGCCTGCAACTTTTTATTTTGGATTTTCTTTTCATCAATCAATTGATGAAGTTCTTCAATTTGCTTTTGACAGGCTGAAATATCCTTGTTATTTTGTGCAATGGTATCAGCCAAGTGTTGTTTATAGTCACTTGTGATATTTACCTTCTTCGGCTGACTTTGTTTAACGGTTGATGCGAGCGTTTGGTCATCTTTATATTTTGACTCCTTTTGTTGTTGTTCAAAAGCAGCCACATAGTCTACTTCTTCAATTGGTTTTTCATCCTGTTTATGGAAGAGTGCTGCGATTTTAGCTCGTTCTTCATGGGACGATGTTGGTTTCACATCGTCTAGTGGCTGATCAAAATTCCATGTTTTACTCATTCTGTATCCTCATTTCTGTAATTTGAGTGTAGTGTGGTTTCTTTACCAAAGGCTTGCTCTAGTGCTTCATGAAATGACAACTGACTAGATTGTTGCCGTTTGATAAAGGTACTGTACATAGCTGTTTGTAGTTGGTCACGATAGTGTTCCAATTTCTCTGTCTCACGTGAGACCTTTTCTTCTTGCCTAGCTACTTTTTCAGCCAGACGTTCAATCACACTCATAGGGTGTCCTCCTTGTCACATTCTAGATTATGATAGCGGACTTGATTTTGTTATCACATCAAAAGTGTGCTCTCGTTTAGGTGGAGGATGATCTCTAATGACTTTTGTTTGGGCTGACTGGATAAGATCTCTTAAAGATAATTCCTTTTGTCGTTTCACAATATCATTCCAATCTAACTTTGTTTCAAGTCCTTGCAATGGTGGTAAATCTTGAGAAAGCGGAAGTCCTTTATCTGACAGTTTCTGACAAAATTCTCTTCCTGCCTCATCGTTATCAACAGCCAATGTTAATGCATTTGAATGAGTTTGGAAGAAGGTTGTCGTCTCTTGTATTGCCTGAAGATAATGACTAAGTCTGCTTGGATTTACTGTATCTAGAAATGCCAATTTCCCCTGTTCCTCTGCTGCTAGACGCAAGGTCTGATAAGCAATCACAGAAAGTTTTAAACCTTCCATTGAAATCAGGCGAACATCGGATAATTGCTTTTGGTAAAGCTGATAATAACTCATCATATCGATAACTGATTCACAAAAAATGAGTCGCTTAGGATTCCCAATATCGAAACTAATACCGACATAGCCATGAGATCCTTTCATGATTTTTTTGAGATAACCTCGATCGTGTTTTTCTTCATTTTTGACGAGACCTTGAAGGCTTGCAGACTGTAAGGTCCTATTATGGTCATAGCATTTAAACACTAATACGGGCCCCGATTGATAAGTAGCTTCAGCAAGCAATCCTTGTCTGCCAAAGGAATTGATAGTCTGATCACTTAGGCCACGGATATCTTTTAAGTAAGAACGTGCTATCTGAAAGGGTTCTTCATGCAAATAATATTGAAACGGTTGATAAGTTTCTTCTATCACCTTAGCTTGTTCAAAGCCTCCAGTTTCAAGGTAAGACAAGGCTTCTTTGAAAGACACTCCTGCCACCAACTGAACAAAGTCAATTACATCCCCTTGTATATCTCTTGAAAACCATTTGAAAGTATTGGTATCCGCAAAAATCCGAAAGGAATCATGGTCTGGGTGTTCATAAATGTATCCTGATACTCGTCTAAAAGAATAACCCAGACTTTCAGCCACATCTAAAATGGCATTTTGTTTTACTGCTTTAATTCGTGTCATTTTGTCTCCCTATCAAAAAAAAGCAGAAGACTGTCTCCTGCTAGTTGTTCTCGCTTGTTGTAGTTCCTTGGATCGTTGGTATGCTGGAATTGGCTCCATCTGTTGCTTCTTTCATGTCCTCCAGTTTCCCATTCCAAATGGTCAACTGATTAACCAGGAGCTTGTCGGAAACTTTGGAGTAGGATAACATAACCGTCTTGATTTCTGTCTGAGTGGTTCGCTGTTGTTGCTCACTCAAATCAGATACATAGGTCACTTGATAGGTAACTTCCGCAAGTGCAACATTGCTTTCTGTATTGACATAGATACTCGCTGATTCAAATCGGTAGTCAAGCATATAATCTTTATAAACTTGATTAATCGCTTTATTCTGACTTGCTTCCTCTTCTGAAAATGCTGAGTCCGTCATATAGGGTTTGATACGAGTGTTATTTTCACCCAGCTGAACCTTGGTGAAATATTGTGTGAGAAATTCTTTGACAAGCTCATCTGATAGGACTGTCGCTCTTTCCTCCTGCTTTTCCTTTGTCACAAGTTTATTGGCTTCTGCTCGTATTTGGTGCTCAGTTTGTTTTGAAACGGATTGTGAGCCAATCGTATAGCCAATCATGACCATAAAACTGACTGCGATTAAACCTCCTACTCCAATCAGAAATCGAGCTTTCACTTTATTTAACATGGTTTACTCCTTTATTAGTGATAGCCACATCATAACAAGAATGACTTGGAAAATTTATCACACAAAAAATATGAATGACTACAAATTATACTCTGTAAAAATCAAAAATAGCAAACTAGAACCTATTCAATAGATAAAGATGTTGAATTATAGTTCGTTGCGTTTTGAAGTAGCCAGCTCTATTCCAAATTCTACTGAACTAATTTTCAAAAATTGGTGCTCAAACATCTTTTCAAGAAAATATAGCTATAATGACTCTTTAAGAAAATTAAAAATTTTCACTCCAATTACTTTAAAACTGAGCCAAATAACTTTATTTACCGGATTAACTACTTTGTAGAATAATTTAAGCTAAATATTTTTTAGATATGCTACAATAAAAGACTTATCATATAATTTCTGTAGTAACAATCTATACAGAGGCTATAGTTTTTTGAGTATACAAAAAAGTTCCACAAGACCTCCCTAACCATCATTAGGAAGTGCTTATGGAACAATTTTAGAATACAACAGTACTCTTCGAATTAGAAAATAAGAACATCAAATCGAAACTACTTTTTCAAGTCAACACGCATATCACTATTCAGCGTGAACTTGATTACCCAGCTCCAAACTGCCTTAGTCAGATGTTATTTCCAACATAAATCTACAGTATCTATTCTGAATATCAAAGAGATGCCAACTATGTTAAAACCCAAAGATGTCTTCTTCAGTGTAAATCCTGTAAACAGATGACAGTCACTGAAGTGTCTCTCATCACGAAAAACACCAAATCTCACAACCCATCTGCATAAAGATTACTCAATACTACACCGAAAAACTCACCGACACTTCCACTACCTAAAGACTCCCTTTCTCAATCTCTGTCGTACAACAGCAGTTAGAACTACTATCTGACTGAATTTCCCTATTCTAACACTAATTTAACGCAATCGATAAGCTCATCAAGGATATCAAACGTCAGTCACTCAGTTTTCGACAAGTTACAAACTTCAGAAACAAAATTCTAAACTAACTTAACATCAAAAAGATAGAATCAATCTGCTCCTCTCTCCTATAGATTATATGTCTCCTGCTACAGCTGGCAATGGGTCTTTTTAACAACCAAATTATGACCATCTGAATAATTTATAACTTCTCAAATGTAGAAGATAGTATATCTTTGTATTTATTCTACATTATTGCTTTCTAAATTTTAAACTACATACTAGAAAGACTATGAATAACAAAACATCGACAACATACAGAGACCTACTCTCAAGAAATATTCGGATAGCATTGAATAGAAAAAACATTGATAGAGTTAATAACGCATACGGTATTACTTTTTTCATAAATTTGAACCTCCTTTACACCAGTATATCTAAGTTACAATACAAAATCATGAGTAAAAAGGGTAATTATTTAATATATCCTAACTTCTGAGCTTTTATAACAGCTTTTAACGTTGAATCAACTTCGAGTTTTTCCAATATATTTTGAATATGATTCGTTAGCGTTCTATCAGAAATGTAAAGGAATTTAGCAATGTCTTTTCGTTTTTCGCCATTTCCCAAATGTATAAGTATTTCTTTTTCGCGTTCTGTCAATTCATCTATAAAATAATTCTGATTTGGAAAATAATTTTTCCCATAGGAAATATCTTTAAGAATCTGAATTAATCTTTTGGAACTTATATTTTTAGGAACAAATGCCTTTACTCCTATCTTCTGAGCTTGATATTCATATACAGGTAAATCAAATCCCGTCAATAATGCTATCTTGGAATCAGGATACTCCTCTAAAATATCTTGAGCTATTCCAAAGCCATCCGTACTAAATTTATTGTCTAAGTTAATGTCTAATAGTATCACTTGGTACTCAATTACTTTTGAAAAAATGCTTTTAAATTCATCTTCATCGTTCAATATATCAATGTGGATATCCGGCTGATACTGATGTATAGTTAAGGCTAAACTCTCTGCAAACAGGATATGATCATCTATTAATAAAATTTTCAATTGCCTTCTCTCCCTCCATCATCAATTTGATATCGACTCTTAATCCGTTAGAGTCCACTTGCTCAAAAGTAATAGTCCCCCCTACTGACTTTACTTGTTCTTCCAAGACTAATAATCCGTGTCCATGTTTAAATGGTTTTAACTTTTGATAATAGCCATTATCCATAACTGATAAAGAGAGTTCTCGCCCATCTCTAGCCAATTTTACAGTAACCGTTTGAGCATTGGAATACTTATAAGCGTTATTAACGAGCTCTCTTAACCATCTATATATTAAAAAATCATAAGGAGGATAGATAGCTATGTTTTTTGCTGAATAAAAGTTCAGAGAAATATTCATTTTAGGGTAACGTTTTTCAAATGCTTTTAGCATCATACGATAGTTATCATACAAAGATAAGCCTTTTAGTAATTGAGGACTATACTGATTCATTCGCTCACGAACAAAAGTATTGAGATACTCTAGTCTTTCTTCAATAATTTTAACTGATACACTTGGATTATCTAAACGAGATAGTTGAATTAAAGCATTGATATCTTGAAGAATATTATCATGCAGGAAATTCGCAAACTCTTGTTTTAAAGCTTCTTCTTTCAAAATTGAATTGATCCCTACATGTTCAGATTGCTTACTTCCAGTTATTAGTCTATAACTTTCTCCAACTAACTGGAAAAAGTACTGAAAATATAAAATAATTGTTACCGTTTCAAGAACAACTAGACTCGTTCTCTTTAAAATTAGAATAAACAGAACAATATATAATAAAATCAGAAAAATAAGTGTTAATAATTGTTCTCTTTGTTTAAATACTGCATCATTATGATAAAACAAGATGAGTATTAATCCTGTAATTAGAGCTAAAAAATAAAATAACCAGAACCCAGAAAATAAAGCTGATGAATTAAAAAAAATGAAACCAATAGAACTGAAACAAATCATGAGGTAAAAGATTAATAACATTAGCCAATAAAATCTATTGGAGTCATTTCTATAAAACGTTTGCTTGTTCCTTAGAAGAACAATTAAGAGAGCCATCGCGAACGTAACTACCAAATAAAGTGAAAAGGCAATACTAGTCAATCTTGGAAAAAGTAAGCTTACACTCGATAGAAGTCCTACTATCACCACAAATAGATAAAAAGAAGTCTGTAACTTTTGAAAAAACAAGCTGAGCGATATAGATATTAACGAAGAATAGATTATAATGCCAATCATATACTGTATCCATGGAGGAAATGCGGAATCTCCTATGACAAACAAAATTGAGTGACACTGACAAAGTCTGATTAACCAAATAATAAATTTGCTAATCTTAGACCTAGTAGATATTGCTCTGTGCAAAATAAAATCCAATAACAATAATACATTTAAAGCAAGCAAAAACAAGATATTTTCGATGTTATTTAGAAAGCATTTAGCGGACAAATAGATTAGTCCTGTAATAAACAAAGCATAATACGCTGTACTTAACAAATTTCTTCTCATGTCTTACTCAAATCTATTTTTTTCTTACATAATATTATACCAATAAAAGACAAAGAAAAGACTAGAAAAAATGCTAAATAGTGGGTTACAGTAAATGATTTAAAATTTGCTAAATAACTTAAATAGGAGTAGGGGTTAACAATCCATGTGATTTCTCCCAGAGGGAAACGTCCAACAACGACTCCTACAATAGCCGTTAAAATCGGTAATACATAATTCCCGCTTGACTGATGTATCAGTAGACTAATATTGATGAGTGCAATAATACTTAAAATTGATAACAGTAAAAATAAGCTATTATCAATAATCACATTAAGGGCACTTTCTCCTCTCAAGGAAATAAAAATCAGTGGAATCAAAAAGTGACAAAGAAATAAAATTGGCATTACTATCCAATAAAATTTCACTATAGACCACTTTATCTGTTGACTAGATATTCCTTTTATTGTTAAGTTTTGAAAAGCAGTATTCTCAACTTCACGGTGCAATGAAATGATAAGAAATATAGGAATCATCACTGGTAGTAAAAAATTACTATATAAATCTAGACCTGTCACAAATAAAACCTTCGATGGAATTTCTTTAATCGTATATCCAGCGTAGCTTTGAAAAATGACTAAAAACATACCTATCCCTATGAATACGGGAGCTAAATAGGTTCTCTTATACTTTAATAATTCTAATTTCCACATAATTCCCTCCTAAAGATGAAACTTTTTAAAAACTACTAAAAGAACAGCACCACTCCATATAATATTCTCTAAAGTGATTACTAAAATTATAATTGGATTGAGAATACTAGAAGTTATCAGATAAGAAATACCATTTATCGGGAATACATAAATAAATATATCATTAGAGGCAAAAAGTGTTTGTAACAGAATAAGAATAATAACACTGCTTAGAGCAGATAAACTATTTTTTTCTAGCAGGTGAGTACAAAACTGAAGTGTGATCGTGAGTAAGCTGAAAAATATTGTTGATGATAACACTAAGAATACCGTAGACCAATCAATCGTTAAAGATAAATAGGTCTGTGTAACTATAACAAAGAAAATAGTTGACAGTAATTGATAAAAAATAAAAGATAGAATGACTGTAAAATACTTTGAAAAGAGAATTTTATTTTTCTTCCCTATCCCCAAAAGCAACAATTCCCAAGTATGGTTATTGTGCTCGCTTGAAGTAACAAAAAAGTTAGTAATACCATTTACCACTATACTCACCAATCCAGAAAAACCTAAAAAAATTATCATAGACTTCTGAAAAGGTGTTTGTGCTATGTCCCCAACTTGCACATCTAATGATTTAATGATAAAAACCGTTCCTAGCATTTGCAAACAAAAAGTAATGCCAAGCAATAACAAGGCTGTTGGGGTTCCTACAAACCTCTTTATTTCATTTTTTATCAATGTGACCATACACTTTATCTCCTTTCGTTAAGTCTAAGAAGATTCTTTCTAGGTTTTTATTTGGTGAAACCTCCAAAATATCGATTCCTTCTTGTACAATTAATTTTATTAAATTTGGTATATCTTTTTTGTAAGAATTTATTTCAAAATGCGATTCTTTTCGAATAAAAGAGATATCTCGAACTCTCAAAATATGTTCAAAAACATCTGGATTTGCGACTTCAAAAAGATAAGAGCTGTCCCTTTTATTATAAAGTTCAGAGAGTGTTCCCTCAAAAATAAGCTCACCGTCATGTATTATACCGACCATATCTGCAATCGTTTCTATTTCACTAATATGGTGACTTGATATAAAAATCGTTTTTCCTTCTTCTTTAGCTAGTCTGTATAAGAGTTCTCTGATTTCAACAATTCCTTTCGGATCTAATCCATTCGTAGGTTCATCTAATACCAATATATCTGGATTATTTAAAAAAGCAAATGCTAAACCAAGACGTTGTTTCATACCAAATGAGAACGAAGACACAACTTTATTGCGAACTTCACTTAGGCTCACCAGATTCAAAACTCGATCAATTTCTTCTTGCGGTTTTTTGAGAACTTCTTGTATAATAGCTAAGTTTTCATAAGCTGTTAAGTTTTTATAGTAACTTGGTGTACTAATAAAAGCTCCTATTATTGACTCCTGATTTTTTAAGTCGTTAAGACTTACACCGTCAAAGTATATGTTACCTTTTGTAGCAGGTAATAATCCAGTAAGGATTTTCATCGTTGTAGTTTTACCAGCTCCATTAGCACCAATAAACCCATAAATTTTCCCTGAAGGAATCCTAATAGTGACATCGTTTAAAATGATTCGATTACCATATTTCTTACTTATATGATTTATATGTATATCCATTTTCTCCCACTCCTAATTCTAATTGTTTTGATCCAGGTTGAATTAATTCATTATCATGTGTAATAATAATTTTGGTTGATTCAAGAGCATTAATAGCTGCCATGATAGCTTTTGCGTTTTCAGAATCCATATTACTTGTTGGCTCATCTAAAATAATAACCTTATATTCTTGCAAAAATAATCTTAGCATTCCTATTCTTTGACGTTGACCAGTTGAAAAATTAGTACCATTTTCCAATATAAATAAATTTTCAATATTTAAAGCATGAGGAAATATATCTGAAAGATTTGCTTTATCAATTGCTAACATCAGTTCTTCAATAGTATAGTTTGGACAGAATAATTTCAAATTTGATTTCAGAGTACCTTTAAAAAGAATTGACGGATGTGATATATAGCAAATATCTCTTCTTAAATCTAGGTTTTGGTCTAGTAAGTTAACTCCTCCAATAATTATATTTCCTTCATTACCTTCCCCACTAATACTTTGTAAACCTAGTAAAATTTTTACTAAGGAGGTTTTGCCGGTACCTGATTTTCCAGTTATAAAAAGAGTATCTCCTTCCTTAAGAGAGAACGAAAGATTTTTGAAAAGATATGTTGATGCGTCGTCGTATCTATATGATAACCCATCAACATTAACTGTGCCGTTTTGAATCTTCGTAAAGGTTTTAGGAATTTGTTCTTCTCCTACCAAGTCTACAAGTCTTTCAATATTTGGATACAGATTAGCCATGTTAATTAGGCTACTTACAATTCCCATCGTGGGAGAATACAATATCATAGCCATAGAACTGATTAAGGCAATTTCCCCACTTCTTTCAGGATTCAATAACACTATAACTAGGCTCATAATAGAAATTAGAAGAGAAAAGAATGTCGAAGTGGCTTGCTGGAATGTTATTGATTTAGCTTCTACAATTCCTCTATCAATCTGCGACTGTACATAATCTGATAAACTACTTTTGATTTTTTTTAGATAACGATAGGTAATTCCTGAACCTATTAAAAAATTATAAGATAGAATACCATCATTAGCAACACTTCGAAGTATAGACCGTTTATAACTTTCATTTTTGGATAATTTCATTAAAATAGTGATGAATATACAGTTAATGATAGCAATTAGTAAAAGTAGCAAAATCAACATACAAGCATAGATTCCAGTGTTTAATATTAAGTATAAACTTGCAAAGAAAATAAGCATTATTGAGATAATCATATTAGGTACTTCAACTGCCAAAAATCTACAGATTTGAGGATTAACCGATATTCGTGACATGATGTCGCCACTATGGTATCTGCTTATTTCAGATTCAGTTAGACTAAATAACTTCTCGTAAATATTAACTGTTGATTTTTCTTCAAGAATTATTGTTTTTTGATTCCGAAATTTTTCTAAAATATAGTTCAAACCAGTTGTTAACCATATAACACCTATTAAAATAATTACTTGATTTATATTAATGTCTCTTGTTGATAATTCATTTATTAATTTACTTATTAAAACAGGTATAATTAATAATAATATATTGTAACCCACCAAAACAGTAGGATAGACTTTTCCAAATTTCAAATTCCAAATTTTTGTGTTTCTGATCTTAGATACTTTATCTCTTAGGGATGACTTTCGCTTTGTAAAGGATTGATTTGGTCTTAGCTCCATACAGTATCCTGAAAAGAATTTTATAAATGTATCTTTGTTAAGAGTTTTTCTACCATAATTAGGGTCAAGTATAGTTACCTCTAACTCGTTGTACTTTTCTAGCACTACAAAATGTGAGAAATCCCAGTAAAGTATTGCTGGAAGTAGTATTGATGACATCCCTTTCATATTAACTATCCTAAACACAGTAGCGTCTACACCGAATTGTTTTGCAACGTTCTTTATATCTCCCATGCTCCATCCAACAGCGGTATTTTTATATTTATATAGTTCTGATAACTCAACATCTCTTCCTAAATAGTCCAAAATCATTGCTAAACAGCATGGTCCACAATCATTTTGTTGGGATTGTAGCTTTTCTCTTATTTTTTTCATTGGCATCTCCCTTAGAACCCTAGAGTAATAACAGACCCTCTAAGTGTTTTTTTTCGTTTGAGATAATAGAGAAATCCTGAGATTCCTGTAAATAGCGAAATATCTTTTTTTAGAATATTATTGTGATTGGATTTAAAAATTAAAGTTTTCTCCAATATTTCCAGTCTCTTCTTATGCTCGTTAGAAAGCAAATTATCCTGATTCAATACTTGCAAGAAATCCAATCCTCCTAAAAATCCGTGGCACAAACAATATTCCTCAGTCTCACATAATTTATTCATAAGATAATCAATATTATATAATACTTTATCAAGATATCTAGAGTCGTTACTTATTTTATATAAAATATATTCAGAAACAAGATAACCTGTCAATCCGTTGCACCATCCCGAGCTAGGATATAATGAAACATTATCCTGACTCTCAAAGTACTCAAATCTATTCATAAACTCTGAATTATCTGGTAAAATAAGAGAACATATTTTATAAATAACCTTTATACCGGTAAATCCATGAGCAAATCCTACTTTAAACTGTTCCTGATTTTTTGTTAGTTCTAGAAAAACTTCTCCTAACTTCTTCAATTCAACTACATCTACTAATTCTGGTTTTTTCAAAAATATTAAATAGCTTTGTAAAATTAATCCACCCAAACCATCAATTATATCAAATTCAGTAAAGTCTATATCATGAAGTAAATAATCATCTTTATTTAAAGAGTTATTTAAATTTTTATAAAGCAATAATGAAGCATAGCCATTAATTAAGCCTATATCTTTTGAATTTATAATTTCTTGTTCAATAACTTTTAAATCAAATATTTCTTCCAATTCATCATAAGATAATAGCAATCCCAACTTTCCTTCATATAGTCCCAAATTAGACTCTCCATATATGTAATTACCACTAGAATCTTTCTGAAGAGTCAGTGCATAAGGCCGTGTGACATTAAATATTGATTCCCTTACTAATTTTTTAACATCTAATTCAAGATGATTATTTCTCAATTTAGAAAAATTGTAATTATCAATATTCAAACAAACTCTAAGGAGATTTAATTGATATTGTAAATCTTCATCGGACATACAATTTAACTTAAAATTTACAGAATCGTAAAGACTCATAAGGTATTTTGTATCATTTCTTGAAACATTTCCAAAATTACCAAATGTAAACAATGGAACCTCACCATTAACTAATTGCTCAACTTCAAGCATAATGTACTTTTTTTCATGACTACTGATTACTGGTATTTCTTTTAAGAAGCTTGTTAAAACATTTCTTGTTTTTAGCTCATCCATTAATAAATCTGGCACAGTAATTCGATCAATAAGTGCTGAATATACAGATGTATTTCTTAAGACCAATCTACATAGTAAGGCATTTTTATACCTTAAGACCACTGTTTTTATAATATTATAACAACTTCTCGATCTTGAATAACCAAATATGAATCCAGATTCAATATCACCTAAAAAATTATTAGCAGAAATATGAGATTCATGGAGTAAAGGTAAGAATTCTTTGATATCATTAAATTGGTGTTCTGTCAATTCCAATCGTAATTCCGAACTAAACGGGTTAATTTCTTCAAAAACTTTTTTTACAACTATATTTACTTGACCTATACTGCTACAGTCAAATATTCCATCAAAATTTCGTCTATATTTCATTGGGAGTAAGCCAGTTGAAAAGATGCTTTGTGAAATTCTTCCCTCTATTTGTGACACAGGATTTATTAAAGTTTCAAAATCAATCACATAGGGATGTTCTTTACAAGCAATAATATTTTCATTGTGCATATCATTTCCATTCAACACATACGTAAATGCCAAAAGTACTCCCATATTTCTATAAAATGAATGGATTTGACTTTTATCATGGCAGGACAAATTGTCAATCTTCTCTTGGATCATAAAATTGCTACCAATGAATGTATCAGGAAATTTGAAATACTTAGAATCGAATACTCTACAATTTAATTCATTCAAAATTGGATACAAAGTGTATCCTGAAGTCTTATAAAAAAATGATTTATTTTGAAGTTCAAAGCTGATATTCCTATTACTACCGTGATTGTCTCCCACCATTGATAATATTTTTACACTTATATTTTCTTGCCTTAGATCAAAATTTTCTATAATTTCATTATAATTCTTGGTTAAATTTTTCAAAAAACATTCAATGCTAATTTCATAATTTTCTTTTAAAAGATTCAATCTTCTTTTTAAAACTGGATATTTATCAAGAAAATACAAACCGTTATTAAGAATATTTTTACAAAATTCATTGTATTCACTATATTTTGAATTGGTTCCTTTCCCTATCCTAAATAAATTTATTTCTTGGACCAATACAGGAAGCAGTATTTTTCTAAACTCTTCCTTAAAACTATTAATAATGCTATCAGAAAAAGAGCACACTTCACTAAATTTTGAAGTGGAGAAAGAAAATTCCTCTATTACCTTTGAAATTACTATATCAAAACTTTTTTCCTCTGTAATATTAATTGTCATAGATGTTACCTCTAGTAAAATAAAAGGAAATGTCCTATCAATTATGGCGATAGGACATACATAGTTACAAACTAATTTTTATTTTAACAATTTTTGCATCCAGAGATGAATCCAATATTTACGCAAACATTTGATAAAAAGCCTGGACAGTCTTTAGTTAGAGTCTTAACAAACCCACTACCAGCACCACCAATTAATAATGTAATTTCTTGATCAGTTGCAGTTTGAACATAGATTTCTGGTTTAATATTATTCATTATAAATTCCTCCTTGAATAATTAAATATTTGTAACTATGTTTCCCTATAAGATTATTATAAATCGATTAGTGATGTAAAACATGAGTAAAAAAGGCAAAACTCTATGGTACAAATCCTAAAAATAACGAAACGAGAAAATAAACCTGCAAACTAAATAATTAGTTCTCTTTATTCCTCTTATTAAATTTTGCTTTTTGCTTCTCAAGTTCATCTATTCTGAACTGTACTTTATCTTGAAATATCAGTTCACATTGACTTTCTTCTATGTGTATTGAAAAAAACAAATAATATCTCAAACCAATCACTAGGAATATCAATTCACACATTCCTGATAATCCTAAGATTTAGGTTGCTCTATTTTTAAGATTTTTATAGTAATTATAAACAAGAGAAAGTTATTAAAGGCAATATAAAAACCAGTAAAACTCCAAATACCATTGGTGGCTAAATCTTCTGTATAGAGATACCTTTCCGTAAAGAAGAGGTAGATTCCATAGATTTCAATAAAGACTAAGCCGCTGATGAGTCCGATAAGAATCAAAGCACCTGAAACTTTCACAATCCTATAAAGGACAAGCAACATTAGTCCTATTGCTGCGATAATCAAAAGGCTTTGTAGAATTTGCTCCAACATCTTACACCTCTTTCTAGGCTAATTGCTTGCGATAGTAGTCAGCCTGTCTCTTGTCTAAATCATCAAGTTGGGCAACCAAATCAAGGTATTCTGCCTTCGTCACCTCATCTAGGTCTGGAAAGTCATTCTCACGACTTGTGATGATAAGTTCCAGCTGTCCAGTGATTTCGCGCCTTGAAAAGCTATAATCAAGAGTTTCATCTTCATACTGTTCCTTTAAGTTTTGGTAGTTTGCCCTATCTTCTGGACTTGTATAGCCTTGTGCCAACCATTCTTCAAGTTGATAACGCATTTCTTCTAGTGTTTGGGTCATGATCTATTCTCCTTTTGTGATTTCTTGACTTCATTTTACCGCGTTCATTATTTTTTGTCAGCCTTTTTTCTTATATCTCGAGTGCTATTTGTTGCTTCTTTTGGGGTGTTGTATCTTCACTAAACTTGGCCAAAGCTGCATCTATCTCTTCAATCTCTGCTTCTTTTTCAACCAAGGGAGCCAAGACATCATACTTAGCCTTTACAAGCTGATATTCCTCTTCCTTGGGAAAGATTTTCTCAACTTCAACTTTGGCTACTCGTAGCTTATCTTTTAAATCCTTTACCAGCTCTTGCGTCTTTTCTTGGTCATCTATAATATGGTCAATGGCATTACTAATCCGTTGAATGGTTCCCACGTCTGATTTTAAATCAAGGGCGACAGTATACTGATTATCACCTACAATCATTAAAGAAATGGTTTCTGGTAAGGGCTCACTAGCACCTCGTGTAGTCATTTTCAAATCAAATCCTCTAAAGTTGGCCAGAGTCCGAACTTCCTTAGTTTCTGAGCGGTTATAGGTAATGAGTTTTCGCAGATAGCCCCCAGCTTCAGCACGATTATCCATTGCTTGATTGTCAAATCGCATGACAAAATCTTGCGCCTTTGTTGCCAAAGATTGGGCAATATCTTTATCATATTGACTCAACCGTTTTTCCATAATAGGGAGATGCTTCTCGCTATAGGAAATGGTATGGCGATACTCGTCTTTGGATCGATTGAAGGCTCGTTTTTGATTCTCTAAAACTGTCAGTTCATTTTCCAATTCCATTTTCAGTTTGAGATAGGGGTTACCTGTCGCTAGAGCTTTGAAGTCAGAAGCGGTCATGGTTTGTTCATCAATGTCTTCTGCCGACCGCACAGGGTCTTTTGAGGTCATAATCTGAGTGATATATTTGAGCTTATTCTCCTGTGTCTGCCAGAGGTAATTATCAAAACTCCCTTTGGTAATGTAGTGATAAATATCCACCTCTTGGTGCATATTCCCTTGTCGAATCAGTCGTCCATTTCGCTGTACAATATCAGAAGGCCTCCAGGGAACATCTAAGTGGTGGACAGCTTTCATGCGTGATTGCACGTTTAGACCCGTTCCACCTTTTTCCGTAGATGCCATGAGAATCCGCACTTCCCCACTATTGACCTTTCGTGATAGGGAATTTTTCTTCTCATCGGTATTGGCATCATGCACAAAAGCAATCTGTTCTTTGGGAATCCCTCGATCAACCAGCAAAGCTTTCAGTTCATTATAAACATCAAAACCTTCTTCCTTACTTTTAGGTGTTCCAATATCAGAGAAAATCATCTGAGTAGCCTTTTCTCCTGCTCCTTCAAGGTAGATTCGCTCGACATTATCAACCACTTGAAGGATTTTCTGATTATCTGATAAGGTATAAACAGGGTCAATCAACCGCATATCAATAGCTAGTTTTCTAGCTTCCCCGGTTATCTTTAACATATTATCTCTACTTGGGTCAACACTACCTGACTTGATAGCGTCTGAACGCTCTACCAGTTCTTCTAAATAGTATTTCTGAGCTTGCGTTAACTCGCTTTCCACCGCAATAATCTTAGCTTCAGGTACAGGTAAATCAAGCATATCAGAAGTCTGAATATCGGCGGTTTCCTTGTAGATTCGCATGAGTTCAGGCAAATTGACAAATTTCTTAAACCGTTTCTTAGGTTGGTATTTATCACCTGTCGGGGCTAGTTCCATAGAGTTTTCGATATTCCCAAAAGCCCCAACCCATGAGTCAAAATTGGATACCTGATATCGTTCCAAAACATCGGGCTGAATGTAATTCATCATGGTGAAAAGTTCACTGATGGAGTTAGAAACTGGTGTTCCTGTCGCAAAAACAACATTTCTATCGCCATGCTCTGCCTGAACCTGTCTCACCTTCATCTCCATATCTACGTTCTTTTTTGAAGTGGTATTGGTAATTCCCGCGACATTCCCAAGTCCAGTGATTGGACGGATATTCTTGAAGTGATGAGCCTCATCCACAAAAAGAAAATCAATTCCAAGGTTTTCAAATTCGATAAAGGTATCTCGCTCTAGTTTTTGGAGTTCTTCCAACTGGTGTTCCAATCCCTTAATCGAACGTTCCGCTTCTTTCACCGTGTAATCAGAATCACTTCCTAGCTTGATCTCTCGGAGTTGCTCGAGTTTGTCATTGATATAGGTGACCTGTTTTTCACGACTCATTGGAATTTTTTCAAATTGTGAATCTCCAATGACAATGGCATCATAGTCCCCTGTAATAATCCGAGACACAAACTGCTTACGTTTGGCTTTGGCAAAGTCTTTCTTAGTGGTCACATAGACTTTTTTGGTTGGGAAGAATTTCATGATTTCTTGACCAAACTGAGCAGTCAGACTAGACGGCACCACATAAAGTGGTTTATGTACCATTCCGAGTTCTTTCAGTTTGAATCCTGCCCCAAGCATGGTCAAGGTTTTTCCAGACCCTACCTCATGGGCGAGTAGAGCTCGTTTTTCTTCCACAATCCGTTGAATGGCATTCTTTTGGTGGGGACGTAAGGAGATATTCTGGGCAAGTCCATCAATGGTTAAATGGCTACCATCATAGGACTTTGATACTGTACGATTGTAAAGCCTATTATATGTGTCTTCAATCATTTGTTGGACTTCTGGATACCTTGCTACAAAATCTTGAAAGAGTTCTTGTAGGTGTGTTTCCTTGGCACGCAGGACTGTTGTTTTCTCTACATCCGTCACATTCTTTTTCTTATCCCCTTCGACAACTTGTTTTGTGATGGTTGGTTGATTGGAATTCAGGAGATTTTCAAAGATTTTTCGACCACTATCATAGCGTGAAGCAGGGACACCTAAACTCCTATCTGTTGCGTTGGAATAGGTGTAGGCAAACTTAGATTGGTAAGTGATAACCCCGTCAATGGGACTGACCTCAAGGACTGTCGCTACTTCTTGGTCTGACAGTTCATAGGCTTTCCCCATAAAGGTTTCTTGGGCAAATTTTCCGTAAATAGACAAAGGAATCCAGCGTGAACCGATTCGATAATCAATGTCTGCCAAGGTAATGCGGGCTGGTTTGACCGTTTCTAGTAGCCCTGCATAATGTGACCAGTCAAAGTCCTGATTGTCTTGTTTCACGAATAGGTCCACCACTTCTGACTTGGTAACGACATCACCTGACAGAAAGTCTTGACGAGAAACATAGGTCAATTCTCCATTCAAATACTTCTCAGGATCAGGCATAATGAGGTCACCTAACTCCTCAATCAAGGTCATCTTCGATTCAACCTGATAGATAGACATCATATAAGCAAAATCAACACCTCGTCCGTCAGCCAAGCTGGAATTTAAGGCATCAAGGGCTGTATGTACCTTTTTAACCTCTTTTTCAGGACGCACTAAAGCCTTCTCAAAGGCAAGGGATTTGGTATAGATAACAGACTTTCCACTTGGATCCAGACGTTCATCTTCCAAACTAGCAAGAAGCGAATATTTATCATCACTATCAAAAAGATTGCGGTTCACTGTACTGTTTAAATACCCGTAGCGTTTGACAAAGCTATCATAGGTACGATTGAGTTTGCCTAACAAGTGGTTAAAGGTCTCCTTATCATAGTCATAATAGCGTTGAATGGCAATAACTTCTTGGTAGGCATTGCGAATATCGACCATTCCCTTAATCCGTGCCACTTCTTTCTCAGACAAGGGAGTTTCATAGAAAACTGTCTTTTTATAATAACCCTTAAACTGACCACGTTTGGCTGCATCATCGGTCACATAAACATCTAGAGCAGTGCTATCAGTCACCTCTAAGCTAATAAATCTATCAATCTGTTTTTGAGAATGCTTGGTGTCCCATGCTTTGAAGTTGCCCTCTTCATCGACATAATAACTGATTTCTTCCGTCTTGGTCCCCACTCGAATGCCTTTGTTATCTCGATAGTAAACTGTAGAACCCTGGTAACCAAAACTGTACTGACCCAGATTCTCCCTCATTTCAGCTGGAATGGAAGTATCCATGACTTGTTTGGTCAATATGTCTGGATTAATGATGATTTCATTTCTATCAATCTCTCTTGGGGCTTTTACTTGATGTAGAGCAGTTTCAACACTTGCGATGAGGTTGTCACTAGTCCCCTTAACAGAAAGTGTTCCGCCGTTAAAATTTCTGACCTCGTAGGTTCCTAGCACTTGGCTATTGTATTCTCCATCAAAGTAAGGATTGAGCCAAATGCGACTATCCTTTTCATAACGAATGGAACCTGAAAAGGCTAAGTCATCTGTCACATATCCCTTGTTCAAGTGTTTCTGGAAGAACAACATATCCGTTGTAACATTCGTTCCTGCAATGGCCTTAAAGGTAGAGTCAGGCAATCGAACCCCTCCAAGAAATTCAGTTGTCTCACGAATATCTTGTAAGATGTTTTCTGTTCGCTTATCCATGGTTCCTGTGGAAGAGATAATCGCTACTTGTCCACCATCATGGACCAAATCAAGTGACTTTTTGACAAAGTAGTCATGAATCATATAAGGCTTATCGTACCTGTTATCCGCAATTCGTATATTGGCAAACGGCACATTTGAAATCACCAAATCAAAACTATTGTCGTTAAAAGCCACCGTCTCAAAGCCCTTAATTTCAATATGGCTATTCGGGTGAAGGTGCTTGGCAATGGCTCCTGTAATGGTATCTAGCTCTACGCCATATAGCTCACTCTTTTCTCTTAAGTGTTTGGGCATAGCCGCAAAGAAATTCCCTGTTCCCATGGAAGGATCTAGGATTTTGCCACCTGTAAAGCCGTCTCTTTCCAACTTATCCCACATCTGATGAATCAGGGCAGGGTCTGTGTAATAGGCTGTCAGGGAGGACTGTTTCATATCCGAATACTCTTTATCAGTGACTAGGCTTTTCAGTTCTTCTCGTTCCATAGAAAATTTTGGATTATAGTCATCAAAGAAATCATTGGCAAGTCCACCCCAGCCCACATACTTGGCAAGGAGTTCTTGTTCACTTAATGAAGCATTGCGGTGCTCTACTTCTAGATTTTTTACCAA
>NZ_JBRKNW010000020.1:0-32198 GCF_053010325.1 Streptococcus sp. P25B114
GGATTTAGGAACTTTACGAACTTTAAAAACAAGATATATATTGCTTTAAACATCAAAAATGAGAGAACGAATTTCGTCCTCTCTAGGTGTTAGCTTTTCATCTACCCACTACAGTTGACAAAGAGCCATTATTATTGTACGGTGCGCACACGCATTGTGTTTGTAGAACCTGCTACACCTACTGGTACACCAGCAACGATTACAATGTTATCACCTGCAACAACAAGTCCTTCTTCCTTAGCAATACGCTCAGCCAAGTCGAACATATCGTCTGTTGAATTTGGACGGTCTGTCACAACTGGGATGACACCCCAGTTAAGCATCAATGATTTCTGAACTTTCTCAGTGAAAGTAATTGCCAAGATGTCTGCATCTGGACGGTATTTAGAGATAGCACGCGCAGTGTAACCAGTTTCTGAAACTGTTACGACCAACTTGATATCCATTGAGTGGCAAGCATCTTTAACCGCAGATGCCACAACCTCAGTTTTAGATGAACGGTTGAAAGTGTCAGAGTTCAAACGACCGTACTCGTTAAGAAGAGTTTGTGCGTTTTTGTTAACAGTTGCCATAGTGCGAACTGATTCAACTGGGTATTTACCGTTAGCTGACTCACCTGAAAGCATAGTAGCATCTGTACCGTCGATAACAGCGTTGAAGACGTCAGAGATTTCTGAACGAGTTGCACGTGGCTTGTCAGTCATTGTTTCCAACATGTTTGTAGCTGTGATAACTGCTTTACCAGCTGCATTGACTTTCTTGATGATCATTTTTTGGTAAACTGGAACCATTTCAAATGGTACTTCGATACCCATGTCACCACGCGCAATCATGATACCATCTGAAGCTTCGATGATTTCATCAATATTGTCGATACCTTGTTGGTTTTCGATTTTAGAGAAGAGTTGTACGTGTTCGTTACCGGTCTCTTTCAAGATAGCACGAACTGACTCAACGTCTTGTGCAGTACGAACGAATGAGATAGCGATGAAGTTAAGACCTTGTTCAAGACCGAAACGGATATCCGCATCGTCACGCTCAGCAAGCGCTGGGAAAGGAATCTTAGTGTAAGGAATGTTTACACCTTTTTGCTTAGCAATAACGCCATCGTTCTCAACACCAACGATAAATTCACGTTTTTCTTCATCTTTGGCAATAACAGTCAAACCTAGTTTACCATCGTCAACAAGAATTTGCTTACCAACTTCAACGTCGTCGAAGATGTCTAGGCCACCAGCAACGTTCAAGGCAATCACTTCTTGAGTTGACTTGATACCTTGTTTTGTAGCAACACGCAATTGGTCACCAGTCTTATAAGCGTACTCACCTTCGCCTGATTCGAACAATTCAGTACGGATTTCAGGACCTTTTGTATCAAGCAAGAAACCTACTTTTTTGCCAGCGATTTCTTCTGCGCGACGTACAGTTGCCATACGTGCACCTTGCTCAGCATGGTCACCATGTGAGAAGTTGAAACGGAAAACGTTAGCACCTTCAGTAATCAATTGAGCGATTTTTTCAGCTGATGCTTCAACATCCAACTGCTCACCCCAGTAACCTGACTCACCGAATTTCTTACCACCGCGGAATTCTACCGCAGGTCCAAGGGTTGCAACGATTTTAACACGTTTGTTCATCTTAACTAAACTCCTTCTTATTTCTGGTCTTATGACCTTAATAACTAATTTTCTAGACTATCTATTAGATAGACAAGTTACGGTTCAACTCAGCCATGTCAAGGTCTGCTTTGTGCGGATTGTTAACGACAATCTTACCTTCATCAGTGAGGCTAAACAAGGCACCTTCTTCGGCAGTACCAAGGATTGGGTTTTCCACCATTTGCTCATTGCGGATACCGACAGCAAGTCCACCACGGCCTTCTTTGAGCAATTTAACAGCGTGAGCACCCATACGTGACGCAAGAACGCGGTCACGAGCTGTTGGTGAACCACCACGTTGGATGTGACCAAGTTCCGTCACACGAAGGTCACTTGTGTCACCAGCTGCTTTCAATTCTTCAGCAAATTGAGCTGCTGGCATAACACCTTCTGCCAAGACAATAATGCTATGTTTCTTGCCATTGTCATAACCTGCCTTGATGCGAGCAACAATATCCTTGATATCAAACTCTTCTTCCGGCACAACGATAACGTCCGCACCTGATGCGATACCTGACCAAAGGGCAATGTCACCTGCATGGCGACCCATTACTTCGATAACAAAGGTACGACGGTGACTAGAAGATGTGTCACGAATCTTATCAATGGCATCCATAGCTGTAGTCACAGCTGTATCAAAACCGATGGTAAAGTCTGTTCCTACGATATCATTATCGATTGTTCCTGGCAAACCAATTGCTGGGAAACCATGCTCTGTCAGGCGCATCGCACCGTGGTAAGAACCGTCACCACCGATAACAACAACGCCTTCAATACCATGTTTTTTCAGCTGTTCAATCCCTTTTAATTGACCTTCCAATTGGGCAAATTCAGGATAACGAGCTGAACCGAGGAAGGTACCACCACGAGAAATGATATCTCCTACTGAGCGTGCAGACAATTCATGGATATCTCCGGCAACCATTCCAGCATAGCCTTCATTGATACCGTATACTTCCATTCCTTCTGAGATTGCTTGGCGAACAACTGCACGAATGGCAGCATTCATACCAGGTGCGTCACCGCCACTGGTCAAAACACCAATACGCTTCATTATATGCTCCTTCAATTTTCAATTTAACTGCCTTATTATAACACACTTGACTAGATCTTGCTCGTCTTTTTACGCTTTTTCAACGAAAAACCGTTTTCATAGCAAATTCAGCCAACTCTTGCTCTAATTGAGGCGTTTTCATCACTTGAAACTGGTTTACCTGAATGGTCTGATTGCTGTCTTGGTAATGCAGAACGACAGGAATTGATCCCTTATATTTGGCTAAAATTCGAGCAACTGCATGGTCATGCTCCCGGTTTTCCAGTAAAATCCACAGCTTTTCCAGACTGACTATTTCTAACTTGTCAGCCACCAGTTGTAACTGTCCCTCCCTTTCCTGGACCTTGCCAGTTACGTAGAGGATATCCCCTTCCTTCAAGAACTGCCCTGTCTGTTGGTAGAGTTCCGGAAAGACCGTGACTTCCGATTTATCTTTCATATCGGTCACTTGTAGAAAGGCCATGGGCTGACCCGATTTCTTGGTCCGAATCCGGCGGATAGACTGAACTTGTATCAGGATGGTCACCCGATTTCCAGCCACCAAATCGCCTAAATCGGTCACAGGTCGCTGGGTCTCCTGTCGGAGCTTAATCAGAGGATGAGGACTGATACCGATACCTAGCACGGCCTGTTCCAGCTGGTATTTTTCACTATCATTAAAGTAGTCCGACTGGAGCCAGCTATAGGTCTCCTCCGCAAAAAAGCTACCAAAGGCATCTGCAAAGACAAAGAGATTGTCCAGATTTTCTACTATCTTCTTGCGATTGGACTCAAATTCATCAAATAAACCGATGTGAATGAGCGGAGTCAGCAAATCCTTCTTTTTATACTGGGCAGGCAGTTTCAAGATAAAATCTTCGACCGACTTGTAGGGACGGTTTTCAATCAACCAGAGGGAGAAATCCTTGGGCAGACCCTTGATATTTTTCAAGCCTAGATAAATCTTGGACTTGTCGAACTTGTCATAGTAGGGAATGGTGTTCATCGACAACCTAGCCACCTGAAAGTCAAATTGCAGGGCATCCGTTATATATGTACTGCTAGAGAAATTCAGCATGACATCAAAGAAGATGTCCGGATAGTGGGTCTTGAAATAGGCCATTTGGAAGGCCAGGGCCGAATAGGCGTAGGCATGACTGCGGTTAAATCCATAACCTGCAAACTTGGCCATCATGGCAAAAATCTTCTTGGCCTTGGTTTCCTCATGTCCATTGGCTAGCGCTCCTGCCAGAAAATCCGCCTCCATGGCCTGCATCTCCTCAGCCTTTTTCTTGGACATGGCCCTGCGGAGCAAATCGGCTTTCCCCAGAGTAAACCCAGCATAAACCTGGGCTATCTGCATGACCTGCTCCTGGTAGAGCATAATGCCATAGGTTGGTCGGAGAATGTTTGCAACGGACGAATCCAGCAAATCAATCTCTTCCTGACCTTGCTTGCGTTTGACAAAATTATCGATATAGTCGCTGGCACCTGGTCGGTTGAGACTGGTTGTCGCTACCACATCTTCAAATCGGTTGGGCTTGACCCTCTGGAGGAGATTGATAGCTCCCGGTTGTTCAAACTGGAAGATCCCCTTGGTTTTACCAGCAGCAAAGAGCGCCAAGGTAAGTGAATCTTCCAGGTCAATACCGGCAATATCAATAGTTTTCCCATATTTATCAGCCACAGCTTGGGCCATTTTTTGGACAAAGGTCAGGTTACGCAGGCCCAAGAAGTCCATTTTCAACAGACCATTGGCCTCGACAGCATGGGCATCATACTGGGTAATCAGCATGTCCTCACCCATTTTTAGGGGAATTGTATCCGTCAGCTCTTCATCACTCATAACGACACCGGCTGCGTGGATAGAGGTCTGGCGAGGCTGCCCTTCAATCTGCTGGGCAATAGCAAAGGCCTTCTGGTACTCTATTTTACTGTTGATGAGCTGGCGGAAGGAAGCATTGCGCTGATAGGCTGATGCAAGACTGTCTTTAAAAGAAATCTTGCGGGTAATGTTGGTCAACTCGTATTCGGGCGTGCCAAAGCGTTTGAAAACATCCCTTATAGCCTGCTTGGCCCCAAAGGTCGAATAGGTCACAATTTGGGCAGCATGGGTCGAGCCATAACGGTCACGAACATAGTGGATAAAGTCTGGTCGATGAATATCCGGAATATCAATATCAATATCCGGCATGGAATAGCGTTCTTCATTTAGGAACCGTTCGAAGAGCAGATTGTGCTTGACCGGGTCAATGCCTGTGATATTAAGAGCATAGGCCACCAAGCTCCCTACTGCAGACCCCCGTCCCATTCCCATATAGTAGCCCTGGCTACGTCCAAAGCGCAAGAGGTCCCAGACGATAAGGAAATAGTCATCAAAGCCCATCTTGTGAATGACAGCCAATTCCCTATCCAATCGCTCTTGATAAGCCGGCTCAAATAAGCCTTTTTCTCGCAAGCCTGCCTCAGCCTGCTCGCGAAGTTCTTCTACTGCCGACCGTTGTCTGTTGAAACGTGGTAATTTGAGACTTTTGTCCAAATCATAGGAAATACCTTGAACCAGTTTTTCCAGATTGACCACTGCCTGTGGAAAGCGGCTGCTAAACAAGTCTTTCAGACTATCTGCCGATAAAAGGACCTGACCTGGCTCCAAGTCAGGGACTTGGTTGAGCTGGACATTATCCCGAATTGCCCTCAGCACCTGGAGGGCCTGAGCCTGCTCTCGGTCAAACAAACGAACGGGATAGAGAGGCAAGATAGGTTGTGTAAACTCTTGGACAGGTGTTTCCAAGCCCACACCAATATAAAAATCCAGCCCCAGGTCTAACTGGTCAATTCCTGGAAAATAAGGCAGGATAAGGGCCACATCTTGCAGATACTGACGAATGCTCTCAAAATCATCCTGTCCCAGCATCTTGGCCGTTGATATCTTAAGGAGATTGCGATAGCCAGTCGTAGACAGGGCTACTAATTTCGTGGCAATTGGATGCTCATAGCCAGCCAAATCCCAGTCGAACTCACAACCAATGACAGGCTGTAGACCAACTAATTGACAGCTTTCCATAAAACTGTAGGCTGCATAGAGATTATCCCTATCCATCATCCCAATGGTCCGATAGCCCAGCTCTTTGGCCTGCTGGACATAGCGGTCAATGGTGACCATGCTATCCATAAAGGTATAGACGGTTTTGGTATCTAATTGTGCTAGCATGGCTACCTCCTTTTTCTATATTATATCAAAAATTCCTTCTAATTTTTTTCAAAATATCGTCTCTTTTCGCTTGCATTCTTAAAAATATTATTGTATTATGTAATCAGAACAAGAACACAGGGAGCCTGTCTCCCGGAAAGGATTCTCTTATGGCTTGGAAATTTGATAACAACATGCCCATCTATATCCAAATCACCAATACAATTAAATTACAAATTGTAACCAATCAATTAAAACCTGGAGATAAGTTGCCAACCGTGCGGGACCTGGCTGAAATTGCCGGTGTCAACCCAAACACGGTCCAGCGGGCCCTGTCCGACTTGGAGGCAGAAGGTTTTGTCTACTCCGTCCGCACAACAGGCCGCTATGTGACAGACAACCAGGAACTGATTACTCAGACCCGCCTCCACCTGGCGCAAAAGGAATTGGAAAACTTTATCAACAATATGTTGGACCTCGGTTTTAGCCAGGACGAATTGACCGAACGATTGGATGATTATTTGAAAGGAATTAGCTATGAATAACCCATATACTTTAGTCGAACTGCAACAAGTTTCAAAATCTTATGGCGGAGCTGTTGCCCTCAACAATGTCAACCTGAAATTAGGCGCTGGAAAAATCATCGGTCTCCTGGGTCCAAACGGTTCTGGTAAGACCACTCTCATCAAGCTCTTAAACGGTTTGCTCCAGCCTGAATATGGCCAAATCATTATCAACGGCCGCACTCCTTCACCAGAGACCAAGGCTATCGTGTCCTATCTGCCAGATACGACCTATCTGGACGAGCATATGAAGGTTTCAGATGCCCTCACATTCTTCACGGATTTTTACGCAGATTTTGACAAGGAACGGGCCATCCATCTCTTGCAGGACCTAGGAATTGACCTCAACGCCCGCATGAAACACCTGTCAAAAGGAAACAAGGAAAAGGTGCAGTTGATTTTGGTCATGAGCCGCCAGGCCCAGCTCTATGTCTTGGATGAGCCAATCGGTGGTGTAGACCCTGCAGCCCGCGACTACATCCTCACAACCATTGTCAACAACTATTCGCCTACTTCTTCTGTCATCATCTCTACCCACTTGATTTCAGATGTAGAGCAAATTTTGGATGAGGTCATCTTTCTTCATTATGGAAGTGTTATACGTCAAGGAAATGTCGACGATTTGCGGATTGAAACGGGTGAGTCTATCGATCAACTCTTCCGTCAGGATTTCAAAGCTTAGTCAAATAGGAGATAATTATGTTTAAGAAATTGGTAAAATACGAATTCCAATCTGTGGGCAAGTGGTACTTCGGTATCTATGCCGGAACCCTAGCTTTAGCCACTGTGCTTGCTTTTTGGGTACAAGCCATATCCAGCCGTTCTGATCAGCCTGAAATAGCTGAAGGGATTTTCGTGGGATCCGCCTTCATGATTTTCGGTATCCTAGTAGCAGCCCTCTTCCTCTCAACCTTCCTTATGATTATCAATCGTTTCCGGAAAAATGTCTATGGTAGACAGGGCTATTTGACCATGACTTTACCTGTCAATGAGCACCAAATCATCCTCAGCAAGCTCTTTGCCTCTCTGGTTTGGTATCTCTTGTCTGGTATTACAGCCGTTCTTTCCATTGGTATCGTCATAACAGTCCTCCTGATAAACACCGGCGAGGTTCTTCCAGATCTACAAGTTGTTCTGGAACAGATAAATGTGGCATCACTAGCTAGCTACTTAATTGACAGTTTTATCGGTGCCATTACTTGGATTCTGCTTATCTATTTTTCAGTTTCTGTCGGTCAACTCTTCAAGGACCACCGTCTCCTGTTCGCGATTATCACCTATATCGGTATCACAGTCGTGGTCGGCATTTTGACGAATCTGCTGTATTTAAATAATCTGGAAGGAATGTTCGGTTCACCCTTATCACTCTATCCAAACCCAGTAATGGTCCTAATCAACATTATATTGGCCTTCGCCTACTACTTTGGTACCCATTACATCATGACCAAGAAATTGAACCTACAATAAAAAGAAAAACGCTCTCTGCCAGTTACTTTTGTAGCTAGTAGAGAGCCTTATTTTGCAAAAGAAAAAGAACAGTCAATGCTGTTCCTTCATTTCTATACGGAAGACATGGGATTCGAACCCACGCACGCTGTTACACGCCTACCGCGTTTCCAACACGGCCTCTTGAGCCTCTTGAGTAATCTTCCATATATGGAGCTGGTGGGAGTCGAACCCACGTCCAAACACCTGCTAACTTATTCGTCTACAACCATAGGTTATGTCTTGCTTTAACTTGGGCTCGATACATAACTCAAATCCAGACCAAGCGAGTTAGTACATCTCTTTTGGGACAGCCTAACTCAATCCCAACGTAGCTTGTTATTTTAAGACCAATCAGCAAACACAAGCAATTCGCGACTGGTCACGCAGGCAGGTTATTAAGCTGCTAATGCGTAAGTGTTTGTATTTTTTGCAGTTATATTTAACTGGCATTTTTACATCTGCCGATGAGTTGCAGAACAAGCCTCATAATGCCTGTCGAATCCGTAACAACCCCGTAGGTTTGATACTTGGTTAGTATAACAGATTTTAGTAAAAATTGCAAGACTGCAATCGCTTAATTTCATTTTCAAATTTTCTAGAAATATGGTAAAGTAATATCATGTACAAATTCTCTCAAAAAGCCATCCAGGTCCTAAGCGTTCTAACCTTGATTGGAACGGCTGTTTTCCTCTTTTGGCTCTATAAAATCGGGATTCTAAATGACCAAAATATCCTCAGTCACTTCATCAAGAGTCAAGGGGCACTGGGTAGTCTGTCCTTTTTATTGCTACAAATCATTCAGGTTGTTTTCCCTATCATTCCCGGTGGTGTTACTACTGTTGTCGGATTTCTAGTATTTAATTTTTGGTGGGGCTTTTTGCTCAATTACATTGGTATTTTTGTCGGCGGTATTATCCTCTTCTGGTTGGCCAGACGCTACGGCAAAAAATTCTGCCTGCTCTTTATGTCTGAAGAAACCTTCTACAAATATGAAAGCAAGATTGACAACAAGCGCGGTTACGAGATATTCTTTATCCTCTGTATGCTATCGCCCATTTCGCCTGCGGATATCGTTGTCATGATTACAGGATTGACCAGTATGAGCTACCGAAAATTCATTCTCATCACCCTCCTCTGCCGTCCGGTTTCCATCGTTGCCTATAGTTATTTTTGGATTTACGGCAGCCAGTGGTTACAACAATTCTTACAATAAAAAAAATCCTCATCTATGCGTTTAGATGAGGATTTTTTAGTGCTGACCTTAGTTATAAAAGGTTCCATTTTTTGCGTATACTCTGTAAATTCCATCTTTTTGTCGAACAAATCGAAAATCTACGAATGTTTGCTTTGAACCAGATCCATTTTTGTAAAATATTTGAAGTTCTTTCCTTTCTTCGAAAATTCCTCCTCCATAAGCAAACAGAGTAGCTTCATATGGTAGACCTCCCAAAGCAATCACCTCTTCATAGCCCATCCCGCCTTGTCCTGTATTGCTATCTCCCACGATGACTTGCTGAAACACTTCTTTGGTCCACAAATTCGTATTTGGATCTGCTTCCTTGGTCGGGAACTGGTCATCTGGTAAATAAAAGACTTCCTTATTCATTAAATAGTAGTCTGAACCATTTTTATAAAAGACCAATTTAAGGTTTCGCTGGTCTTCATTGATCCCATACTCCATAGCAGCGTAAGTTAAAAATAAGTATTCTTCTGAATATTCGCCGAATCTAGCTGATGAAGGTTTTCCATATTTCTCAATGATATCCGACAAACTATCCCCAGTGGCATCCTCTTTCATCCCAGTTACCAAACTATCATAGTCTTTCAGTGTCCAATTAAAACTAAATTCTTCTTGTGTAGCAGTCAATCCGCGCGTAAAGTCTGTCACGCCTGTGTCACTAGCTTCTGTCCAAGTTTGACTGACCGCTGACGAAAACTGCCGATCCGTACTCACAGAACTTGGAGAATAGGTTGAACACTATTGACAAATAGACCTGTACATGTGCGGTCTACGATCTCTAAAGAGTCCCCAGTCTAAACGCTCACGCGCTCCCTTGTCCAAATCATAAGTAGCAAGCAAGACAGCTTCCTCCTCACGACCTGCTTTCTCAATCAATTCACCTGTTTCATCTGTCAAGAAAGAGGAACCATAGAAACGCAAGCTAGACGATTGACCGCCATTTTCTGCAGAAGGCTGCACGTCTTCCAAGCCAATACGGTTGGCTGCAATGACTGGCGTGATGTTGGCTGCCGCATGGCCCTGCATGGTTCGTTGCCAATGTCCTTGGCTATCTGTATCCAAAATCGGCTCCGAACCAATAGCTGTTGGATAAAAGAGCAATTCTGCTCCATTCAGCGCTAAACAGCGAGCAGTTTCTGGAAACCATTGGTCCCAACAGATGCCAATGCCAATCTTAGCATAACGTGTTTCCCAGACCTTGAATCCAGTATTTCCAGGCGTGAAGTAAAACTTCTCCTGATAATAATGGTCGTCAGGGATATGCGTCTTGCGGTAAACTCCCAAAACACTACCATCCACATCAATGACCGCAATGGAATTGTAGAGGCTATTTCCATCTTTTTCATAGAAGGAAATAGGCAAGACAACTTGCAATTCCTTGGCAATAGGAATAAAGTGCTGAACAGCATCATTCTCATCTACAGACTTGGCATAGTTATAATAATCATACTGGCGTTCTTGACAAAAATAAGGACGCTCAAAGAGTTCAGGCAGGAGAATAATCTGCGCTCCCTGACCAGCAGCCTGTCTGACCAAACGCTCTGCGGTCGCCAGATTTTCCCGAAGGTTCTGACTACACTGCATCTGGACAGCTGCTACAGTAACATTTCTCATATTATTTATCCTTTTCATAAATTCTTTATGGGAGATAGAATGTACCTGAGATAAGGAAAGGCGGTACAGGCTATACTAGAGTATGCCAAACCGACTTGACGCTATATCAGGGACATTTAGCCCCATAAAGGGGAATTTGCTGGGTGATACAGTGAATATTCCCACCTCCTAGCAGGATGTCTCGTGCTGGTATACCGACGACTTTTCTGGTTGGAAAAAGCTGCGCTAGGAGATGCAGTGCCTGCGCATCATGCTCATCATCAAACTGGGGCACCAGAACCGCACCGTTGCTGATGTAAAAATTCACATAGGAAGCCGCCAAGCGTTCTCCAACAGTCCTTTCTTCCTCCCCCGCTTCATAGACATAGCCTGGCAAATCCTCTTCTGTTATTAGAATAGGATGTTTGGGAATAGGCAGTTTGTGAATGGTCAACTTTCTACCCTTGGCATCCACTTGCTTTTCCAAGTAGTCCCAATCTGCCTTGGACAGGGCATATTGGAGATCTGACTCATCATCTGTCCAGGCCAAGACCAGCTCAGCTGGACCGACAAAGGCCGCAACATTGTCCACGTGTTCATTGGTTTCATCATTGAAAATTCCGTATGGAAGCCAGAGGACCTTTTTTGCTCCGAGAGTATCTAGAAGCACTTGCTCAATCTGGTCCTTGGTCAGATGAGGATTGCGGCCTGGGCTGAGCAAACAGGATTCGGTCACCAAGATGGTTCCTTCACCATCGCTATGGATGGCTCCACCTTCTAGGACAAAGGGATGGGCATCATGGACTGGTAGACCGATGGCCTGACTAAATCGACTAGCCACCTGATCATCTGCTTCATAGTCCTGATAAAGACCATCATAGCTTCCGCCCCAAGCGTTAAAAGCCCAATCGACAGATAAAGCTCTGCCATTTTCATGAACCAAGACCGTCGGACCTGTATCACGCGCCCAAGCGTCGTTTGTGGGAATGTCCAGGTAGGTTACACCATCACCCAGCATGGATTGAGCCTCCTCACGGTGTGCCTCATCGACCAAGAGATAGACCTGCTCGCTTTCAGCAATGGTTTTAATGACCTGGCTGAAGGCTTTTTTCGCCCCCTGACCATCAAAGGGCCAGGAACCAGGACGGGTCGGCCACACCATTAGTGTCCCGTGATGGGGCTCATACTCAGCAGGCATGCGGTAGCCAGCCGCTTTTGGACTTTCTATCATGACAACCTCCCCTTGAAATCTTCATAACCAAATTCCTTGATAATTCGGCAGTCACCAGTCTTGTCCATCAAGACCAAACTTGGCAGACCGATGCCGTTGAAAGTATTGTTTTTGACAAAAGAATAGATGGCCATATCTTCAAAATAGAGCTTATCGCCAATCTCCACAGGCTTTTCAAAGGAATAATCGCCGATGATGTCGCCCGTCAGACAGGTATTGGAAGATAGTCTGTAAGTAAATTCCTTCTCTCCAGCCTCAAAGCCATTTCGCAGCGGTGGGCGATAGGGCATTTCCAAGACATCTGGCATATGGCAAGTAGCCGAAGCATCCAAAACCAGCGTCTCAATGCCATTTTCGACAATGTCTAAAACTTCTGTCACCAGATAGCCCGCATTGAGGGCGATGGCCTCGCCGGGCTCAATGTAGACTTCTAATCCATAGGTTTCCTGCATATGCTGGATAGAGGAAATCAGCAAGTCCAGATCATAATCCTCTCTGGTCACATGGTGACCACCTCCCATATTGAGCCATTTAATACGGTGTAGATAGGGGCCGAATTTAGCCTCGACAGCATCCAAGGTCGTTTTCAAATCATCCGAATTTTGCTCACAGAGGGTGTGAAAATGCAGGCCATCCACCAAGTCCAGCAGGTCTTCTGAAAACTGGTCAATGCGAACACCGAAACGAGAACCCGCTGCGCAGGGATCATAGAGGGCATGTTCACCTTGGGTCGAACATTCTGGATTGATCCGCAGACCGACACTGACTCCAGCTGCTCGGCATTTGTCCACGTGCTTGCGGAGTTGGCGCTCTGAGTTAAAGACGATATGGTCTGCAATTTCCAAAATCTCCTCCAAATCCGCATCCTTAAAGGCAGGGGCAAAGACATGGACTTCGCCCCCAAACTCCTCACGACCGAGTTTAGCTTCATAAAGACCAGATGCGGTGGTTCCAGCCAGATATTGGCTGATAAGGGGATAGGTAGCGTACATGGAAAAGGCTTTTTGAGCTAAGAGGACCTTACAGCCTGTATCGTCTTGGACCGACTTGAGAATTTCTAGATTTTTTACCAGCTTAGCTTCGTCAATGACATAGGCTGGTATTGGGACTTGATCGATTCTCATCTAGTCCACCAAAACAGGATTTTCTACTACTTGCCAAGGTAGACCATATTGGTTGAGCAAGTCCATAAATGGATCTGGATCCAATTCTTCCAAGTTGTAAACGCCTGGTTTTTTCCAAGTTCCGTCCATGACAAGCTTGGTTCCAATCATAGCTGGCACACCAGTTGTGTAGGAAATAGCCTGGGAACCGACCTCTTTGTAGCACTCTTGATGGTCACAAACGTTGTAGATGTAAATAGTTTTCTCCACGCCGTCCTTGACACCTGTGAAAATACAGCCGATGTTGGTTTTTCCAACAGTACGAGGACCAAGGCTGGCTGGGTCTGGCAAGAGAGCTTTGAGGAATTGAATAGGCACTACTTCATGTCCATTAAAGTTGATTGGGTCAGTCCGCAAGAGACCAACATTTTCCAAGCATTTCATGTGAGTCAAGTAGGATTGACCAAAAGTCATAAAGAAGCGAATGCGTTTGACACCTGGAATATTTTTAGCAAGAGATTCGATTTCTTCATGGTGGAGGAGGTACATATCCTTCTGCCCCACTTCTGGGAAGTCATATTCTCGCTTGATAGACATGGCTTCAACTTCCACCCATTTGCCATTTTCCCAGTAGGAACCTGGGGCAGAAACCTCACGCAAGTTGATTTCAGGGTTAAAGTTGGTCGCAAATGGATAGCCGTGGTCTCCACCGTTACAGTCTAGGATGTCGATATAGTGGATTTCATCGAAATAGTGCTTCAATGCGTAAGCAGAAAATACACTGGTCACACCTGGATCAAATCCAGATCCCAAAAGTGCTGTCAGCCCTGCTTTTTCAAAACGCTCCTTATAAGCCCACTGCCATGAGTAATCAAAGTAGGCTGTAAATCCTTCTTCTTCACAACGTTTTTCGTAAATAGCACGCCATTCAGGATTTTCAGTATCTTCACTTTCATAATTGGCTGTATCAATGTAGTCCACACCAGTCGCCAAGCAAGCGTCCATGATGGTCAAATCTTGATATGGGAGGGCAACGTTCAAAACAGCTTTTGGTTGGTAGCTTTCAATCAAGGCAATCACTTCTTCTACCTTATCCGCATCCACTTGGGCAGTTTCAATTTTTACGGAAGTTTTTCCTTCTAAGGCAGCCTTCAAATCATCACACTTTGACTTGGTACGGCTGGCAATCATGACCTCTTTGAAAGTATCTTCTGCCTGGCAAACCTTGCTGATGGCAACCTGAGCAACTCCACCACAACCAATCACTAACAAACGACTCATTATTTTTTCTCCTCTTCTTCTAAAATATCTTCGACATAGCGGGGCAAGAGAAATGCTCCGATGTGGAGGTTAGCGGTATAGTATTCTGTGAAAAGCTGACGCGCCTTCCATTTTTCCTTGTCAAAATCTTCGATGGGATGGTATTTTTTAGAAGCAAAGCCAAATAACCAATAGCCTGCCGCAGATGTCGGAATATGGGCCTGATAGACACGGCTGATAGGGAAGGATTGGGCCGCCTTTCTGTGCATAGAACGAAAAGCAGACTCGTCTTCGTCATAAAATGGCGAACCATGTTGGTAAACCATGATCCCATCTTCCTTCAAAGCCCTATAGGCATTACCGTAAAATTCCTTGGTAAAGAGTCCTTCCGTATGCCCAAAAGGATCTGTCGCATCATTGATGATGATGTCATACTCGTTTTCACAGTTGCGCAAGAAACGCAGGCCATCCTGTAAATAAACCTCGACCCGCTCATCTTCTAAGCCAGAGGCATAGTCTGGGAAATACTGACGACACACTTCAACCAAGAGTTCATCTGGCTCAACCACATCGATGCGTTCGATTTCAGGATACATACTGAGAACTTGGGCAACGCCACCATCTCCACCACCTAAAATCAAGATTTTCTTGGGATTGGGATGGACGGCCATGGGCACATGGACAGCCATTTCGTTGTAAACAAAATCATCTGCATCTGAAAAGAGAACCCGACCGTTAAGTGTCAAAATCTTTCCAAAGGCTGGTGAATCCAGTACAGCAATGTCCTGAAATTCACTCTTGCCAGCATAGAGCTGCTGGCTGGTCCGAATGGATAACTTGACATCTGGCGTTTGGACTTCTGAAAACCACATTTCCATCTTTAACCCTCCTTAATGACATTGATAAAATTAACATCTGGATCTTCTGTACCTTGGACGGAGCAACCGCGCTCCTTGGCAAAGATGATGTAGTCAACAATTTCCTGAGTCACTCGTTCACCTGGAGCCAAGAGCGGAATACCAGGCGGGTAGCACATAACAAATTCTCCGCAGACCTGACCAACTGCTTCTTGCAGGGAACGGCTTTCCCGCTCCGCATAAAAGGCTTCCTGCGGTGACAAAACCAGCTGCGGCTGGATGTATTCTCCCGAAATCAAATCCGAACCATCTCGTGAGTAGAGACGCTTGATGTCAGCCAGAGCCCCCACCAGCCGCTCGATGTCCTGCAGGCGGTCACCGATGGAAATATAGGCCAGGATATTGCCAATGTCGCCAAATTCAATCTGGATGTCGTACTCATCCCGCAACAAATCATAGACTTCAATCCCCGTCAGACCAATGCCCTGCGTATAGATGGAGAGCTTGGTTACATCAAAATCATGCACCGTTTTGCCATCAATCAATTCCTTAGAATAGGCATAGTAGCCACCGATAGCATTGATTTCACGACGAGCATACTCAGACATTTCAATGACCTTTTCAAAAGATTCTTTGCCACGAAGGGCCAGATTTCTCCGTGAAATATCCAAACTAGCCAGCAAGAGATAGGAAGCGGATGTCGACTGGGTCAGATTGATAATCTGACGGACATACTCCACATTCATATTTGGACCGACCAATAAAAGCGAACTCTGGGTCAGACTACCACCTGACTTATGCATGGAAACAGCTGCCATATCAGCCCCCACATCCATAGCTGCCTCTGGCAATTGGTCCGAAAAATGCAAATGCGCACCATGAGCCTCATCTACCAAAACTTTCATGCCCGCTGCGTGAGCTTTTTCAGTCAAGGTTCGCAGGTCCGAACAGATGCCATAATAGGTCGGATTGTTGATTAGAACCGCCACCGCATCAGGGTGTTCTGCAATGGCCTGTTCAAAGGCTGCATTTTCCAAGGCAAGAGCAATGCCAATCCGTGGCTCCACGCTCATATCCACATAGACAGGGATGGCACCACAAAGGACAAGGGCATTGAGGGCTGACTTGTGGACATTTCGGGGGAGGATAATCTTATCGCCCGCCTTACAGGTCGCCAAAATCATGGTCTGGACTGAGGAGGTGGTTCCTCCAACCATAAGAAAGGCATGACTGGCACCAAAGGCTTCTGCCGCCAATTCCTCTGCCTCTCGAATAATGGAGACGGGATGCCCTAGATTATCCAAGGGCTTCATGGAATTGACATCAATCCCCACGCATTTTTCTCCTAACAGTTCGACCAACTCTGGATTACCCCGGCCCCGCTTATGTCCAGGCACATCAAAGGGAACAATCCTTTTTCGGCGCAACTGTACCAATCCCTGATAAATAGGGGCTTGGTGTTGATTTTTCATATTGAAAAACTCCTTTGCTTGATGGACTCCCACCCTTTTTTAAACAAGTAAAAAGAGCAGGGTTCATCCTGCTCTACAATCTAAATTGACGTTTTTTATTCTTCTCTTGAGTTTATGTGCCTACCGTTTCCTACTCTCCAGTGCAAATATATACGTACTTTATTGACCGTTTCACAAGATGACGTGTGCTTTCACCACACTGACAAAACTAGAAATTAGGAAATCTTTCCTAACATCAACTTATAAAATGTAGGCTTTTAACCCTATCAATAATGTGGCTCACGCCACGCTTCGGCATTCGACCCGCCTGTCCGTAGGCTTTGGTTATGATCAATAGCAGAGCTACTCATCCCATATAGGTCTGATATTTGCTAGAATAGGTATAATAACTTTTCCTAGGCATGTTTATTGTAACACGGAAATTCTTCTTTGACAAGTAGTATTTTTAATAATTTTTACAAAAAATCCAAACATTAATAAAAAAATGGCTTCAAACGTTCGAAACCATTTTGTTTTTTTATTTTATTCCTAATGCAATTCGAGCATAACGACTCATTTTTTGAACGGTCCAAGCTGGTGACCAAACCAGTCTCACATCTACTTCTGTTACTTCAGGAACATCCTTCAGTACATCATGAATTTGATCGGTAATCAAATCAGCTAAGGGACAGCCCATGGTCGTCAAGGTCATATCAATTTCAGCCTTGCCCTCAATAAATCGGATTTCATAAATTAACCCTAAATTGATAATATCAATCCCTAGTTCAGGGTCAATCACATCTTCAAGAGCATGAAAAATACGCTCTTGAATATCTTTTACCTGTTCTTCTGTATACGTCATTTTTCTCTCTTTCTTGTTCACAAGTTCAATACTAGAAAAGAAACAAACCAAGTTTGTGTCAAAACCTCCCCCGGACTTTCGCTTGTTTCAAATTTTCAGCGAGCGGTTGATTTTGTCTCCCATACAGCCTGCTCTCTTATTTTCAAGCAGGCTTCAACAGTCTGGGAGACTGTTGAAGGTTGGAGATAAAACAAACCAAGTTTGTGTCAAAACCTCCCCCGGAGGTTAGCCTCGCTTTCCTATTTCTAGGCTCGGGTTAAAACACCACGTTAGTGGTGTTTTAATCCTCAATAAAATCTCTGAGTGGTTTGCTGCGAGATGGATGGCGGAGTTTGCGGAGGGCTTTGGCTTCGATTTGGCGGATGCGTTCGCGGGTTACGTTAAAGACCTTGCCTACATCTTCCAAGGTGCGCATTTTTCCATCATCCAGTCCAAAGCGCAGGCGGAGAACATTTTCCTCGCGGTCAGTCAAGGTATCCAGAACCTCGTCCAATTGTTCACGGAGAACGACGCGGGTTGTGTAATCAACTGGATTTTCAATTACTTCGTCCTCGATGAAATCCCCCAAATGGCTGTCATCTTCCTCACCAATTGGCGTTTCCAGAGACACAGGCTCTTGAGCAATTTTCAAAATTTCACGCACTTTTTCAGGCGTCATATCCATACGCTCAGCAATTTGTTCTGGCGTTGGGTCTTGACCAAGTTCCTGCAAGAGGTTGCGTTGCTCACGGACCAACTTGTTAATAGTTTCCACCATGTGCACAGGAATACGGATGGTACGAGCCTGGTCCGCAATGGCGCGGGTAATGGCCTGACGAATCCACCAAGTCGCATAGGTCGAGAATTTGAACCCTTTCGAGTAATCAAATTTATCAACGGCCTTCATCAAGCCCATATTGCCTTCTTGAATCAAATCAAGGAACTGCATACCACGACCAACATAACGCTTGGCAATAGATACCACCAAACGCAGGTTGGCCTCAGCCAAACGTTGCTTGGCCTCAGGATCGCCCGCTTCAACAGCAAGCGCCAATTCCTGCTCTTCTTCGTTGGTCAAGAGGGGAACAACACCGATTTCCTTGAGGTACATGCGAACTGGGTCATTGACCTTGGCAGAGTTGCTGCCAAGTAATTCCTCATCAGAAAGTTCTGGCTCTTCCTCTACCTGCATAGCACGCGCAGAAGGATTTCCTTCCTTGTCCACAATAGAAATCCCTGCGTCTTGGATACGCTGAAGAAGGTCATCGATGCCGTCCGCATCCAAGGTGAAAGGAATGACAAGCTGGTCATTGATTTCGTCATCTGTCGCAGAACCCTGCTTTTTATGGTTGCGGATAAATTCTGCAACTTGGACATCAAAAGTGGTCACTTCATTTTTCTTGTCTTTTTTATTTGTCATCTTTACTCCATTTGTTTTCTTCGATTGAGGAGTTCTTGCAACTCATCAAGGGCAATGTCTGTATTTCCCACATGGGAATGCTCACGAATGGCTCGTGCAGCATGCTGGTTTTCTTTTTTTAGCAATTCTCGATCCCGACTGACCAGTAATTCCTCTACTTCATGAGTAGCAACCTCCTCTGGCAAGCGTTCTTCCAGGACCCGGTACCAGGCCTGTTGGGCACTATCACTGACTTGGGATAATTCAAAGCTGGAAATCTCACCATTCTTCTTCAAGAGCTGAAAGAGTTCCTCCAATTCAGGCGTCGCAAAGGCAAAATCCTCTCTCAGCCGAAATTCGTTGAGAATATAGGGATGTTCAGCCATCCGATAGAGCAGGTGATTTTCTGTCCGAACCAGGCTAGTCACTCGCGGAACAACCTGCAGGTCCGGCAAATTTTTTGCCTCAGAAAAGGACTGTTGGGCCTGCTGACTGCGTTGCTGGCGGTGCGTGAGGCGAACGTTGTTGACCGCCTGCTCCACCTGACCATAGTCAAAATCAGACAAGAGGTCTGCTACCTTGTAGATATAGGAATTCTGGGCCGTAATAGACTTAACCTTGGCAATGATAGGGGCAATTTTTTCCACAAAATCAATCTGCATCTGCAAATTATCAGGATTTTCCGGCTTGAGATAATTGATTAAAAACTCAACCGCACTAATGCGCGATTTGGTCAAAACCTGCTCAAGAGCCACCTCAGAGTTCTTCTGCAAAAACTCATCGGGGTCCATATTATCTGGTAGACTGACAATCTCCACTTGGAAATCCTGCAATTCGTCCAAAGCCTTAATGGTAGCAGCCTGTCCCGCCTTATCACCATCATAGGTCAGGACAACCTTCTTACAATACTTGGACAGGTGGGTCACGTGCTCACGGGTCAAAGCCGTTCCCATAGAGGCTACCGCATTCTCAATTCCTGCACGATGGGCCGCAATAACATCCAGAAAGCCCTCCATCAGATAGACTTCGTGCTGTTTCTTGATGACAGCTTTTGCCCTATCCAAATGATATAGTTCGTAACTTTTATTGAAAATTGCAGTGCTACGCGAATTTTTGTACTTGGCCAGCTGCTTATTCTCCCGGTCCGTCTCTGTCCAGACACGACCAGAAAAGGCAATAACCCGACCGTATTCGTCGGTCAAGGGGAAAATAATTCTACCGTGGAAGGAATCATAGATTCTATTATGATCACCAGGATGGAAAAGACCCGATTGCAAGAGGGCGTCTTCCTCAAACTGGCTGGACAATTTTTGATAGAGGATATTTTGCTGGTCAGGGGCCAGGCCTATTTGAAAGGTTTTGATGACTTCATCTGTCAGGCCGCGCTGGTGGAGATAGTCTCTCGCTTCCTCTCCCATCTTAGTCGTCATGAGCAAGGCATGATAAAACTTAGCCGCCTCAGTGTGAATATCGTAGAGAACCTGGTTGGGATTGGCAACTTTCTCAGCCCGCTGAAATTGCGGACTGGTTTCTAGGACAATTCCCGCCTTTTGAGCGACAATCTGTACCGCATCCCCAAAGGTCACGCCCTGTATTTCCTCGATAAACTTGAAGACATCCCCTGACTTCCCACAGCCGAAACAATGATAGAATTGCTTATCCTCCACCACATTGAAGGAAGGAGTTTTCTCACCGTGGAAGGGACAAAGTCCCAGAAAATTGCGTCCAGCCTTGGTCAGGGCAACCGACTCACCGATAATATCAACAATATTGACAGCCTGTTTAATATCATTGATTTTTTCTTTTGATACCATCGGTCACCTCCTCACAAATACAGAGAATACGCACATTTTAACATTCTATATTGTATAACAAATTTCTAGAAATGTAAAATGTTCGAGACATATTACTTGAAAAATAAATGTAAGTGTATATAATAGATAGAGTAAAAATTTATGAAAGGACATATTTAGGATATGTTGAAAGATTTAAAAGCATTTTTGTTCCAAGGTAACGTTATTGACCTTGCTGTCGCAGTTATCTTCGGTGCTGCCTTCAAAGCCATCATCGATTCATTCGTTGCTGATTTGATTACTCCCCTCTTGTTGAACCCAGCTTTGAAAGCTGCTGGTGCAGAAAAGATTGCTGATTTGAGCTGGAACGGTGTTACTTACGGTAACTTCTTGAGCGCTATTATCAACTTCTTGATCATCGGTACAGTTTTGTTCTTCATCGTTAAAGCTGCAGAAAAAGCAATGCCTAAGAAAGAAGCTGCTCCTGCAGGACCAACTCAAGAAGAATTGCTTGCAGAAATCCGTGACTTGTTGAAAAAATAATCAATAAGATAGTGAAACAGGCTTTCCGCCTGTTTTTCTTTTGCACTATGACAAAAAGAAGATGTGAGCCAATACTCACATCTTTTCTCATCCTTCATATCCATTTGGATTTTTAGACTGCCAGTTCCAGGTGTCACGGCACATGTCTTCGATTGTTTTTTCTGTTTTCCAGTTGAGCTCTGCCAGAGCCTTGTCCGCATTAGCATAACAAGTGGCAACATCGCCAGGACGGCGGTCTACAATCTTGTAAGGCACCGGAACACCATTGACTTTCTCAAAGGCTTGTACCAACTCTAGTACGCTGGTTCCCTGACCAGATCCGAGATTATAGGTATGAACACCAGTCTCACCAGAAATTTTCTCAAGAGCCTTGATATGACCAAGTGCCAAATCAATCACGTGGATATAGTCACGGACACCGGTACCGTCCACTGTATCGTAATCATTACCAAAGACGCTGAGCTCTGCACGTTTACCAACGGCAACTTGTGCGATAAAGGGCATAAGGTTGTTTGGAATACCAGCAGGATCTTCACCAATCAAACCTGATTCATGAGCACCAATTGGGTTGAAATAACGGAGAAGGGCCACTGACCAGTCGCTATCTGCTACCGCCACATCACGAAGGATTTGTTCCAACATGACCTTGGTGTAACCGTAAGGATTGGTTGCGCTGGTTGGCATGGTTTCCACAAGCGGTGATGGATTGTTGAGTCCATAGACAGTTGCGCTGGATGAGAAGACAATCTTCTTGACACCAAATTCTGCCATGACTTCGACCAAGGCAAGCGTTGACATGATGTTATTTTCATAGTACATGATTGGTTTTTCAACCGACTCACCGACCGCCTTGTAGCCTGCAAAATGAATAGCAGACTCAATCGTTTCTTTCTCAAAAACCGCACGGAGGGCGTCCTTATCCGCTACGTCTAATTCATAAAAAGTCGGACGTTTGCCTGTGATTTCCTCAATGCGATCCAAGACCAAAATGCTTGAATTAGACAGGTTGTCGACAATGACAACATCTTTGCCCAATTTCTGCAATTCAACCACTGTGTGGCTACCAATATAGCCTGCTCCACCTGTTACTAAAATACTCATAGGTACTCCTTTGAATGTCCAAATAATGTATATCCATTATATGAAACTTCGCCTAAAATGTAAACAAAAAACAGCCCGAAGGCTGTCTGAAATTCAATTAGAATTTTTTACGCTTGCGAGCTGCTTCTGATTTACGTTTACGTTTTACAGATGGTTTTTCGTAGAATTCACGTTTACGTGTTTCTTGAAGAGTACCAGCTTTAGTAACCGCACGTTTGAAACGACGAAGAGCATCATCAAGTGATTCGTTCTTGCGTACTACTGTTTTTGACATTTTTTTCACTCCCCTCAATTTCAAAGTCCTAACTATTTTACTACTAAAAACTATCTTTGTCAATGATTTTTCATGATAAATCTGAAAAATTATCCTAGTTAGTTTTCTTGGTAGATTTCACTGTCCACGCCAGCATTGCCAAAGAAAAGAGCTCGTAGAGAACGAAAAACAAGATAAAGCAATGGAGGAAAAAGTCCTGTGGCAGAATGTAGATGACAGGGTCTTTTGCTGGGTCAAAGAGCCAGGTCGAATCGCCCGGAAAGAGGACCTTGTGGAAGAGGACAAAGAACGTATCAAATCCAATTAAGACACCGACCAGTCCGATAAGAACAGGCGCCAAGGCAACCCAAGTAAAAACCCGATGATAGATCTGACCATAGCCCATGTTTAGAACCTGTTTAACAAAGGAAATAAAGACTGGCAGGCTAATCAGAAAGGCAAACTGGGCAAAATGAAAGAGATACTTAACATCCCTAAAATGCTTGAGACCAGCTGCCGATGAGCGGAAATTTGGCATGTCTAAAACACTTGCAAAAGGATTGGTCAGATAGTTCATCAGGATATTGAAATTGTAGGAAATATCCGACGCATTCATGTAGACAACATTTTCCAAGCCTAGGTAGGAAATTTCTAGCGGATAAACTAGCCAAGCTAGGTAGATGGTTCCTAGAACTGCTGCCGACAAGACAAATAAAATCGTTCCGATAATCTGTAACTTAGTTCTCATCAAAACTCCATTCATCTAAGCTCTCGAGGACATGGGTTGGAGCCAGGGGTAAGACTGCTACTTCTTTTGGCTTGGTAAATCCAGTCAGGACTAAAAGAGTTGGAAATCCATTATCAATCCCTGCACGAATATCCGTCAGGTAGTTATCTCCCACCATAACCGTTTGGCTGCGTTCCGTCCCTAAAATCTCTAGAGCCTTGTCCATGATAATAGCTTCAGGCTTGCCAATAAAGATCGGCTCAACACGGGTAGCAGCTTTCAAAAGTGCAATCAATGAACCAGCACCTGGCAAATGACCTCTTTCAGTCGGAATGTTCAAATCAGGATTGGTACCTATAAAGGTCGCTCCCTTTTGAATAGCCAAGGTAGCAATGGTAAGCTTTTCATAGGTCAACTGAGTATCCAAACCGACAACTACATAGGCTGGATTTTCCGTATCTTCAATATAACCTGCCTCAAAAATGGCAGACTTGAGCCCGTCCTCACCGATGACATAAACCGTCATTTCCCGACCTAAGTCATTCATGTAGTCCACAGTAGCCAGACTGGCCGTGTAAATGGTCTCAAGTGGCGTTTCAATATTAAAATTCTCCGCCAACATAGCTTGCACCATCTCAGGACGGCGGGTGGTATTGTTGGTCACGAATAAATAGGGAATCTGACGTTCTTGCAAGCCATGAATAAACCGTTCACCAGCAGGAATCCGCTTTTTCCCTTCATAGATCGTTCCATCTAAATCAATCAAATAGCCTTGATAGGTCATACTTTCTCCTTAATCAAATCGTGTTTCCCAATGCTCAGATCGACTGGCTTCCAAGCAAAGTGCTAACTGCTCAGGAGTATTTTTCCCAAGCGAGAGCGGAGGCAAGTCATCTAGACTGAAAAAGCCACTGGCGACTGTTTCCGAATTGGGCTGAAACTCCCCGCCAAGGAGACGACATAAAATGAAGACCTTGGTCACGCGGTGAGCTGACTTGGCAGGATTGTTCTTGTGCTTGTCCAAAATCGCAACGACTCGCAGAGCCTCCACATCCAGCCCTGCTTCTTCCATGACCTCTTTCACCACATTATCCTTAACGGACTGATCCACATCGCACCAACCCTCTTATGTCAAGTAACTGACATGAAAATTAAAACTTATAGTTTTAAGAATCCAAGTACCTCTTCAATATGCACTCCATCATTAATTTCTAATAGCGGAATATTCTTTTCCACAGAGAATTGCTGAGCCCTTTTTGTTTCAGTTTCTTGAAAATTATCTATAAGATCAATGTTCCATAAAGTTCTGTCTCTATTTTCCAATCTATCTTTGATAACAGAAGGCAACTCTCTCTTAAGGACTATTTTTCTAATATCAATACCATCAAATGTTTCAAACGGCAATTCAACAATATCTCCATTTTTATCTAGTAAAGTAAAATGGCCGTCAAGAACCACTAATTCATCCTTCAAAAATGAATACTCTTTCAATTTTTCTTTCCACAAGAACTGATTATTTTGAATATTTGTAGTATGCTTCTCTTCTCGCTTGATGTCATTTCCAGCTTGCCTGATCAAATCACTAATAGATAAAGCTGTCAAATCGATACTATCCTTCAGTTTATTCAATAGTGTAGTCTTACCAACTCCATGAATTCCCACTAATAAAATATAACTCAACTCAATATCTCCCTATGTAACAAAACGATTGCGGTGCAACTTTTATACTTGAATCAAATTCAGATAGTTCTAAGTGCTCTTCGTATTCGATAAACTTTTTTATCTTTATTGCAAATCCACTTTCCCTATCTTTGAAATAATCATAAAAGAACTCTTCAGAAATACCCGAAAATTTTCGAGTCTCATTCCATAATGTATCTAAATTTTCTTCAATGATTTCTGCAATTTCAAACTCTCCTACAACTTTACCATAAGGCTTTGTCGCATAAACAACTATTGAAGAAATATCTGATCGTTTGAAAACCTTCTTTCTATACTCAAATTTCTTCCTCCCTTCAATAATTTCTGCTACAAATTCTGGTTTAATTGATAATAAAGCTTTCATTTACTCCACCCATTTCTAAAATGTGACAAAATTGATCCTGTGATAATTGAACACAGGTCCACCTATCTGCGTTTATACCTACCACATCTCTTAAATCTCTTCGAATAATACGCTTATTCAATGAGACGTTATAAATCATCTTTATTATGAACTTAGGATATTGTTTATTCCAAAATTTTAACAATTCATCTTTTGTAAAGATTGTACCTTTTCCACAATAGGTTTCAAAATCATCATAATTATTAAAATCATCAATTTTTAAAACTTCACCAACTGTACAAATTGTTGAAGCAACAGAACTAAATTCTGCTGGAACTCCATCTTCAGCAGTACGATAAATCACGATGTGATCACCTGGTTTCATATCAAGAACTTGCCTAGCTGCACTGATATAAATTTTTTCGCTGGAATTTGTTACTGATAAATCTTCGATAACATGATTTTTTTCCGTACGTAGTTGAGATTCTGGAAACATCTTCGTATGGTATTCAGGGAATATTGAAAGTAAATATTTAGAACTATCCTCTAATAAAGATAATCGTGGGAAATCTTTATAAATATCATTGAAAACATATAAATCTTTAAAGTAGACTAATTCCCCGTTATTTTTGCTTCCCCATTGACGAAAACCGAAGCGTTCAAAAAGAGCAATTAAAGCAGTTTGTTTGGGGAATAAGGTCACATAAGTAAAATCATAGCCTTCATTTAACATCTTTCTTAAAATGATACTCAAAAATCGTTGACCGAGAACCGTCCCGTGTGAATCAATTTTAAAAGTACCAATTTTTAGACGTTTTCTTTCATCAAAATGAGGATTAATACAATTATCTGTTTCTACTTCTTCTTTAAGATAAAGAAAACCTAGTAATCTCCCATCAACAATCAGTACATAGGCTTCATCTCCACTAGTAGCCTTTTTAGCCAGCCACTTATCGAAACCAGGATAATCATCTCTTAATGAGTCAAAAAAGACATCTCGTAAATTTAAGTCCCTAATAAGAACTTTTTGAATTGCATCATTTTTCATATGTAACCTCCTCAATAAAAATTATCACATTTTTATAAATAAAATATCCCACTAACTTCTAAATAACCCTCTTATGTCAAGTAAATGACACTATTTTTCTACACTGAAAACACCCTTATTATACCACAAAGCTACTTTTTAAGAAAGAGACTCGCTATTACACAAGTCTCTCATTAGATTATCTATAGACAACTGTAAAAGAACCTTGGCCATTGACGACAATCCTCTCGATATGAGTGTCAACCACTTCCCTGGTCATTTTTTTGTCAAATGCTATATTTTCCCTACCAACTACCTTTAATTGTTCTTCTATTTCCATTATAGAATTATCTAAGTTCTGACGTTTTTCCATGTAAGTTTCTCTTGTCATCAAGCCCTCTTTATAGTCTTGAAAATGAGAAACCTTTTGAGTTTTCAGCCGTTCAGCTTCTCTTATAAGATTCGTTTTTGATAGCTTTGGAGAGTTCTTCGGCAACCGAGACTTTAATTCTTTCTCGATAGCCTCTTCTATTCTATCTATCCGACAGGACTTCATGGTCTGACCTTGACTTCTACAGTAACGACAATAAAAATAATCATAGTTGTTATAGTGGCTATATCGAAGGAGACGATGCCCGCAATGTTCACAGATAACTAAGCCTCGTAATAAAACTTCTTGTGGCTGGTTGCAAGTCTGACTTTTCGGCCCACTAATGCGAGAGGCAAGTGATTGTTGAGCTTTGTCAAAGTCCTCACTTGATACAATTGCTTCATGATTATTGTCAAGACGTTCCCACTCTGATTCAGGCCGCCGAATTTGCTTACCATTTACCGTTGTTCTAGTGTTAAACAGGTATGTCCCCTTATAGGCTTCATTTTTGAGTATTTGGAGAATACCACTTCTCGTCCATACATTCCTCTTTTGTTCTGCAGTAATGATAATTGATTTTGTATACCTTGCTTGACTAACCTGCATTTTCCTCTCAGCTGGAGTAATCGTCTGTTCACTATTAAGTAACATCGCTATTTTTTGAGTTCCCATTCCCTCAATGCAAAGTCTAAAAATTCGTCTCACAATTGGAGCGACTTCCTCATCAATGATAATCTTAAATCGGTCATTTGGGTCCTTGATATAACCAAACGGTGGTAACCAACTCATGTTCTTCCCAGAGCGTTTCATACTGTTCATTGTACTCTTGACTTTTTCAGAAACATCTTTGGCGTAGAAATCATTGAGTAAGTTTCTAAAGGGCACATCAATATCCAGTCCATTATGTTCAGACACCAGGCTATCATAATGGTCGTTGAGAGCAATAAATCGAACTCCGAGAAAAGGAAAGATATTCTCCAAATAGTTTCCCAATTCCAGATAGTCACGCATAAATCGAGACAAATCCTTGACGATGATATAACGGATTGTTCCAGCCTTAACATCGGCCATCATGCGTTTAAAGGCTGGACGTTTAAGACTGGTGCCTGAAAAACCATCGTCCACAAACTCCAAACGTTCCCAGTTCTTGAACTCAGGTTCTTGGTCAAGAAAATGGTTTAATAAGTACCGTTGATGAGTAATTGAGTTGCTTTCATCTGTATTAGCCTCATCAACTGACAAGCGGAGGTATAGAGCGATTTTAGTCATGCTCGTCCCACCCGATCCGACAGTTAAAAGTTACTGTGACTGTTTTGTCCACATCAACTTCAATCCGTTCTATTAAAGTATTTAAGAGTTCTGCCGTTAAAACTGCTTGATTGTTACTCTTGGCTAGATGTCTAACCCAATTCACCTGCTTATTGTACTCCTCCTCAATCTGCTTTATTGAAGTTTCACATTGGGCTATTTCTTGTGAAATGGTTTTGATTTTTGAGTTTATTTCTTTCTTTTTGGAAAGATAGTCTTCTCGCTTAGAGCGGTTAAGACTGAACGCTGCGTAAAGATCACTTAGTTCAGCATTCCATTGTACTATTGAACCTTGATGACCCCTCAACTGCTTTTGATATGTCTTTAGGCAATTCTCCTTTTTAGATTCAAGTCGAGGCAATAAAGTCTCAACTGTACCTAAACGCTTCATTGCAGTTTGAAGCAACTCTAAGATTATCTTATCCAAAGCTTTCTCACTAATAGAAACGGTCCGTCTTTCTGATTGGTTTGAATCATAAACATAGTCCATAAAATAATAATAATCATAATCGGACTTATTGTTTGAAAAATGGCGACACTTTCGAACCATTTGAGTTGATTTGGTTTTGCCATAAATCAAACCTTTATAGCGATTTGAAGTTTTTACTCGGTCAGTCTTTTTAACAGACTTACGACTAGCAGAATACTGAAGAATTTTTTCGTAGTCATCTTTGCTGATATAGGCTTCCTGCGCATTTTCAAAATAGATATAGTCATCTTCAGACAAGGATTTGTTTCGTGTTCGCTGAACAAGGTCTCCCCTGTAAACAGGCATCTTAATCAGACGAAGTAAATTTCCTGCTTGCCATCTTTTCGTATCCTGCTCACCTCTATATAATTGACCAGTCTTACGGTAGGACTGTGGTACAGCAATTTCTCTACGATTCAATTCAGCAGTAATCTGAGGCATGGATCTACCTTCAATTGCCTCTTGAAAAACAAACTCTAAAATTGGCTTAACCTGATTATCCATAACTAACCTTGCACCTGCTTCATTACGGTCGATGCGATAACCATACGGTGCAGAAGTTCCAATGTAGTAGCCTTGACTAGCTTGATGGATATTATAAGCCATAACTTTCTTTGAAATATCCTTAGCATATAAGTCGTTGACCAAATTCTTGATTTCCACCTCAAAGGATTTCTTATCCTCTAATCCGTCGAGTGTGTCTAAGTTGTCATTGATTGAAATAAATCGAACTCCCATAAAGGGGAATACTTTATCAATCAGTCGTCCCATCTCAATGTAATTTCGACCCAAACGGGATAAGTCTCGAATCAAGATACAGTTGATAATCCCTTTTTTGAGGTCATCCATCATGTCTTGGTAGGCAGGTCGGTTAAAGGTCGTGCCGGAATACTCATAGTCGATGTAACACTTGGTTACAGTTAACCCTTTCTCCTTGGCAAAGGCTCTAGCAAGACTTTCTTGCGTCTCTAAGGACTGCGATTTGTTTCGCCAGCTCTCAGTACGTTCCTTGGATAGGCGAATGTAAATACCCGTACGATAAGTTTGAAGTGGTACCTCATCTATCGTTTCCTTACGGTAGCGGTTCTTAGTACGTGCCATTAGACCACCTCCGTCTCTCGATGAGAAAACTGCTGGAGGAGTTCTAGTTCTGCCACATCATGAAACACTAAGGTCAACTCCTGATTCTCATGAATGACAATACGGTCAAGTAAGGTCACTAAAGTGAGACGATTGAGCTCTTGGTTATTTTGTATGGCACTCAACTGGTCTAACCACTTCTCCTTATCCTGAAGTTTATCATACAGGATTTGAGCTAACTCTTTCTTTTGAATGATTGTGTCTTCAATTTGATTTAGCTTTTGGCGATAGCATCGCTGAAACTCTTGGTATTCTGTATCATTGATCAAACCGTCGTCTAAATCCAAATACAAGGACTGGAGCAACTGTTCATGCTTCTTGCGATTCTCATGTAGAGAAGTAAAATCAACTTCCAAAAACTGTTCTTGATTAACATAATCAGGAACTGCTTTAATCAGATAGGACTTCCAGTCAAGGTGTTGATAGATAAACGTAGCGACCAAGTCAAGCAACATATCTTGCTTAATCGCATGGCGACTACAACCTCTTCCGTTATTATAGGTGCTACAAATATACTGAACAGTCTCTTTATCCTTGTAACGGAGTTTTCGTTGTAAAAGCTGAGACTGACAATCACCACAGAACAATAATCCTGCAAAGAGGTCAGGTAACTTCTTCCCATGTTTGACATCTCTGAGTAAGAGATTATTAGCAAGCTCAAACGTACTTTTTGAGATAATCGCCTCATGTGTATCATCAACTCGTACCCATTCTGCTGGATTCACAGCTACAGACTTTTGAGACTTGTAGTTGAGTTTGGTTTGTTTCCCTTGTTCCAAAGTGCCTGTATAGACACGATTAATCAGGATACGATTGACCATTTTGGTATCCCACTTGTAGTTATGACCATGAAAACCTTTAAGCTTTTCTTGACAGACTTTCTTACGTTGTAGAGGCGTCTCTACACCAGTTTTGTTAAGAAATCCTGCAATAGCGTTTGAGGAATATCCCTCTAATTTAAGAGCAAAAATTTTCTCAATGGTAGGGCGTACATTCTCATCAACCACTAGATGATTCCGTTGCTTTTCATCTTTGCGATAGCCATAAGGGGCAAAAGCTCCAATAAACTCGCCCTTTTGTCGTTTAGCTTTTTGGGTACTCCTAACTTTGGTTGAGATGTCTCGACAGTAACTATCATTGATGAGACTTTTGATAGGCATAACCAGATGTGTTTCATTAGTATCTGCGGTCATACTATCATAGTGATCGTTGACCGAGATAAACCTAACTCCCATAGCAGGAAAAATTCGCTGAAGGTATTTCCCAGTCTCAATATAGTCACGACCGAAGCGTGACAAGTCCTTAACAATAATAGTATCAATTGTCTTATCATTAACCATTGCCATCATACGGTTAAAGTCAGGGCGGCTAAAGGTTAAGCCACTAATACCATCATCCATAAATTCTTCTAAAATCGTGAAATCATGATTTCTGGCATAATCTCTCAAAAGTGAGCGTTGGTTGATGATGGAATTGCTTTCCACATTATCCCCATCATCTCGTGACAGGCGTAAATAAATACAGGCTTTTGTCATGTTTATCTCCTTAATCAGTGTTTAGGTGCTTACCGATTAAGGATTGAGGTTCTACTATTCTATTTTACATAATCTACCACGACTTGTCCGCTAAAAAATCAAATTTTTTCCAGCCGTCGCCCCAGTAAATCATCTAAAACGTCTGTAAGACTTAGTGGCTGATCACTTACTTGTACTGTAACCTTATATCCCTCAATCACAATCTGCGGTAATTCCGCACCTGTTTGTATTTTTTCCATAAACGTTTTTCCTTTACTTAAAATTTTGACCTCTGTAGGTAGAACTGGTTAAGTTCTTCATGGGAGTTTCACCCGCTGTCCTTTCTCGATGGCAGCCTGAACGTTCAGAAGTATCATTATCCTCATTTGTCTCATGGCAGATAGGTAACCAACCTATTTTATAGCCGATAATTCTCGCTCATCTCACGGCGTACCAGGCTAAATTGCTCCACAAATGATTAAAGTCCCACTTCAGTCTATTCAGTTGTCAATGAACAACAGAAGGGATATTATTCCTTATCCATCTCTAGCAAAAAATCCGTAGTTACTCCATATAACTTTGCTAATTTCTTTAAAAACTGAGTAGGAACATCTTGAATACGATTCTCTATTCTAGAGTAAGCAGATTGTGAACAATTTAGGTACTGTGAAATTTGACTCTGTTTATAGTCTCTGTCTTCTCTTAAGTTTTTTATTCTAATGTACATAGTACCCCTTCCGATACTATTTTAGTCATTCTAAAACTAAAATTTAGATTCTATGCAAAATTTGCATAAAAAATTTGTTTTTAAGAAAAATCAGAATCTACAAGACTCTTTAGCCTGAATCAAAGGAAATGAACGAGCCAAAAAAAGGGGCTCTATAATTTCTGTAGTGGGTAAATCCACTGTAGAGATTATGGAGCCTTTTTGAGTGTAGAAAAAAAGTCCCATATGACCTATAATGAAAAGCGACTAAACAACTCATTAGAAAGGGTTCATAT